>JAGTVD010000431.1 GCA_018224505.1 Desulfatitalea sp.
AAGTCATCCGCTACCGCTTCGATAAAAGGCTACCTTCACGCCACCAGCGAAAAAAGCCGACAGATCGTATCCCACTATTACCAGAAGCAGCTTGCGGGGGAACTCACGGAGGTAGAGGCCAAAAGGCAGGCAAAGGAAATTCTACTCAGCCAGTCGATCGGCATCAGCGGCTACATTTACTGCCTGAACAGCGAGGGTGTTGTGCTGGTGCATCCCGACGCTGCCATGGGAAACGTGAATGTCTCGGAATATGACTTCGTCCAGAAGCAGATAACCAGCAAGGAAGGGTACATCGAGTACGAATGGCGCAATCCAGGTGAGACTCTGATGCGGCCGAAAGCATTGCATATGACCTATTTCGCGCCATGGGACTGGATCATTTCCGCCTCATCATACCGCAATGAATTTTATTCCTTCGTCTATGTCGACAATTTCAGGGACAGCATTCTGGATGTCAGTTTTGGACGATCCGGCTACTCGTTCGTCGTGGACACAGACGGGGTCGCCGTGATCCACCCCAAACTCAGGAATGTCAACCTGCTTCAATCCCAAGACCTGCCGGCGCATTCCGTTCAGCAGATACTCGATCAAAAAAGCGGCAAGCTTTTGTATTCATGGCAGAATCCAGGCGAAAACCAGCCACGCAAAAAGCTCGTCATTTTTGAATACCTGCCGGAATTTGAATGGGTGGTCGCCTCCAGCAGCTACCTGGAGGAATTTTACGCCCCCTTGAAGACCATTCGTACCATGATTCTGGCGACGGCCACCAGTACCCTGATGCTGCTGCTGCCGATTTCATACGCGATCAGCATCTCTTTGCTCAAACCCGCACAGGAGCTGATGGCCAAATTCAATCAGGTGACCACCGAAAAGGATTTCAGCGTCCGCATGCAGTGCCGGCAGACCGGCGATGAACTGGGCCAACTGGCGGCTTATTTCAACAGTTTCATGGACCAACTGGAAAGCTACAGCAACAACCTCCAGGAACAGATACGGGAGCATCAGGAAACCAAAGAAGCCTTGCAGGAAAGCGAGGAAAGATATCATTCCGTCATGGAAGCGGCGCCAGATCCCATGGTGGTCTACAACAGGGTCGGCGAGGTGATGTACATGAACCCGGCCTTCACCAAGGTTTTCGGCTGGACGCTGCGGGAATCCCTCGGCAGGAAGATGGATCATTTCGTTCCCGGGGACCGCTGGGAAGAGACCCGCAGGATGATCGATTGGATGATTTCAGGCAACAACATATCGGGTGTCGAAACCCAACGCTTCAACAAAACCGGTCGAATCGTCCAGGTGAGTATCAGCGGCGCCAGAATTCACAAGCGGTGTGGAGAGCTACTGGGTTTTGTCTCTATCTTGCGGGACATCACCGAGGCCCGGCGGCTCGAAAAAGAAGTGCTGGATATCGGCGACCGCGAGCGACAGCGAATCGGACAGGATCTGCACGACGATCTTTGCGCCCATCTCATCGGTGTCGAGAGTCTCAGCCATGTGTTGGAAAACAAACTGACCGATCAGACCCACGAGGCATCGGTCCTGGCGCATCGCATTGTACCCCTGATCCGCGAAGCCATATACAAAGCCCGCGCCCTGGCCCGCGGATTATGTCCGGTGCACCTGATTTCCAACGGCATCCATTCCGCCCTGGTGGAAATGGCCCGCAACGTGCGGGAACTGTCCAAAGTGCCCTGCACCTTTTCCGGCGACGAATCCATTTTGATCGATGATCACGCGCTGGCGATGCATTTTTATTATATCGCCCAGGAAGCGGTGCAAAACGCGATCAAGCATGCCGAGGCCCGGCACATCCGCATCGCGATGTCGCGGGCGCCCATGACCATCTATCTGAGAATTTCCGACGATGGAAAAGGCATCCGGGATACGCCGCCTTCCAAAGGTATGGGATTGCATATCATGCGCTATCGCGCGCGCATGATCGGTGCAACGCTCGAGATCAAATCCGCCCCCGGCAAGGGAACTGAAATATCCCTCTCCATGCGTACGGGTACCATCAAGGAAAGCCATTCGGTGAACAGTGTTCCGTCTGGCGAATGGATCGCAGAACATATCTAAAAGAACCAAAGGAAATTGTCACCAATGATCAGTGCGCCGCCCAATCCAGAAAAATCAAAAATCCTCATTGTGGACGACCATCCGATCTTTTGTCTGGGAATGAGCGAACTGATCAATGAGGAGAGCGATTTGGTCGTCTGTGGCAGCGCGGATACCGTCGGCAAGGCATGGGCCGCCATCCGCAATTTGAACCCGGACCTGGTGATCGTGGACATCTCGCTGAAAAAAAGCAGCGGGATCGACCTGGTCAAAGAGATCCACAACGATCGCAGCGACTTGCCGGTGCTGGTGCTTTCGATGCACGATGAATCCTTGTACGCCGAACGGGCGCTGCTTTCAGGGGCCCGCGGATACATCATGAAGCAGGAGGCCACAAAATCGGTCGTCCACGCCATCCGTACGGTTCTCAGCGGTAAGATCTATGCCAGTGAGGAAATAAAAGAAAAAATGCTCATGCGCAAGATTGCGCCCCGGGATATCAAGGACCCTTCACCACTCGATAAGCTTACGACGCGGGAGTTGGAAGTGTTTCGATTGCTCGGGGCGGGTTTGAGTACCAAGGAAATTTCCGGACGATTAAATATTGCCATGAAAACCGTCGGCACCTACAGAGAGCGGATCAAGGAAAAACTCGAATTGAAACACGCCACCGAACTGGTTCAGTTCGCCGTTCACTGGGCGAAAGATTCATAAGAACAAACTCTTGGCTGCCGCAGGCGGTCATGGCGGCAGCCTCCCCGGGAGTCACAAAGCAACCTTTGTAAGTTTTAAACCTATCCCCAGTAATCTCTTGGCATACTTGAGAATCCGGTTTGCACCTATTGCAATCACCCCCCTTTATAAATATCGTTCATTCACTATCAAAAGTTTAGTGTCCTGCATGTTTTTTTGACCGGGGTGCGACCACATGCTGGCCAAACTCATTTTTCCTTTAAAAGTTGCATCATAATAGACGCAATGGATCGGTGGCCGCCGCGCGTGTCTCATTGCGCACAAGCAAAGGAAAACCTAAATGCAAGATGCCCGTGTTTATAATGATCTCCTGACGCCTGTTGGGTTTCTGGTCCGCACTGCCAAGGTTTTTGAAGATAAGGTGGCCATCGTACACGGTGAAAAACGCTGCACGTATAAAGAATTTTACGAGCGCGTCAACCGTCTGGCCAGTGCCCTGAAAAAGAAAGGGGTGCAAAAAGGCGATAAGGTCGCCTTTATTTGTCCCAACATTCCTCCCATGCTGGAAGCCCACTTTGCCGTACCAATGATTGGTGCAGTCCTGGTCGCCATCAATATTCGCCTGTCGGCATCTGAAATTGCCTACATCATTGACCATTCCGATTCCCGGGCCGTCTTCGTGGACAATGAATTCGCCGATTTGATCACACCGGTGCGCGATCAGATCCCCAAAGTCGAATTCCTGGTCAATATCTGCGATACCGGTCCTGCCCTGCCGCTGCCGGGTCTTGAATACGAAGCGTTCCTGGCCACGGGTGAACCGGATCCGCTGCCCATCGAGGTGGATGACGAACATCAGGTGATTTCGATCAACTACACCAGCGGCACCACCGGTCGGCCCAAGGGGGTGATGTACCATCATCGCGGCGCCTACCTGAATGGTCTGGGCGAACAACTGGAGTTCCATACCCGCGCCGATTCCGTCTACCTGTGGACACTGCCCATGTTTCACTGCAACGGGTGGTGTTTTCCCTGGGGCATCACCGCCTTGGGCGCCACACACGTGTGCCTGCGCAAGGTGATGCCGGACGAAATTTTTCGTCTGATCGAAAAAGAAAAGGTCACCCATTTGTGTGCAGCGCCGACCATCCTGATCGGCATGTCGGCCTATGCCGACGAAAAGCAGATTAAATTGGATCGGCCACTGAACATCATGACCGCCGGGGCGCCGCCCGCGCCCACCATTATCGCCAACATGGAGAAACTGGGGATCAACATCACCCACACTTATGGCCTGACCGAGGTTTTCGGGCCGCATAGCGTGTGCCAGTGGCAAACCAAATGGGAGGGTCTGCCCCCGGAGGAGCGCGCGCGCCTGAAAGCCCGCCAAGGGGTGCCCTATATCATTGCTCAGCACATGGATGTCGTGAACCTGGAAACGATGGAACCCGTCCCCCGTGACGGTCAAACCATGGGCGAAATCGTGATGCGCGGCAACAATGTCATGCTCGGGTATTACAAAGACCCGGAGGCGACTCGGCAGGCTTTTGCCGGCGGGTGGTTTCACAGCGGCGATCTGGCGGTGATGCATCCGGATCACTACATCCAGATCATGGATCGTAAAAAGGATATCATCATCAGTGGTGGGGAGAACATTTCCACTGTCGAGGTGGAGAATGTCATTTACAGACACCCGGATGTCATGGAGGTGGCCGTCATTCCCATCCCCGATGAAAAGTGGGGTGAAGTCCCCAAGGCATTTGTGAAAGTCAAACCGGGAACGAACCCGACGGCGGAAGATATCATCCGCTTCTGCAAAGAAAATCTGGCACGCTTTAAAGCCCCTAAATCGGTCGAGTTCGGCGAATTGCCCAAAACCGCCACCGGGAAAGTCCAAAAATTCAAGTTACGCGAAAAAGAGTGGGCCGGACGGCAACGCCGCGTCAACTGACGTTTGGGATCGAAGATCAGCAGGAACAGGTGCACGAGGTGACCGCACCTTGGAAATACCCGCGC
>JAGTVD010000432.1 GCA_018224505.1 Desulfatitalea sp.
CGCACACCCCCAAGCGTCACTAAAACCCCATTGCGGACGCAGCGCCCCACCCCCGCTGCCGGGTGCACCTCCTATTGTGCCACTCCGAACTGACCATCCCGGAGAGTGGGCGGATCATCTGCCCCATGCAAGTTCATGAATGAATCTACATGCGATCGCCCGACTGTGCAGCCGACCTCGACGAGCTGTTCCACTTTAAAGCTGAGCGTTGCCGCACAGTGTGAATCTTTAGCGCAGGTTTCAATGTGAACGGGGTGGACCCATCCACAGGCCCACCCCGCTTTCCCCAACCTTTTCAACACACCGTGCATCCGGCAAACGCAATAATACACCAACCAACCAACCAACTGACCAACAGCACAACCGCCTAACCGACCAACCGACCGTTTATATCTTAAACCGGCCAACCGTGCTGCTCAGTTTCTGGGCCAGTTGGGCCAGTTGTTCAGCGTTGAGGTTGACCTGGGCGCTGCTGTTGGACATGTTGCCGGCGGCATCGGTCACCTCCGCGATCTCCTTGGCGATGTCCGCGGCCACCTCGTTGCTCTGGCCCACGTTCATGTTGACATCGCCGATGCCCTGGGAGGCCTGGGCCACATTGCCGGCGATCTCTTTGGTGGTGGTGGATTGCTCCTCCACCGCCGCTGCGATCTTGGACACGATGTCGTTGACCTCGTTGACCACACCGGTGATGTTGTTGATTTGCGTTACCGTCACTTCGGTGGAGGATTGAATGGCGGAAACCTGGCGTTTGATCTCACCGGTCGCCGTGGCCGTTTGCTTGGCCAGCTCCTTGATTTCGTTAGCCACAACGGCAAATCCTTTGCCCGCATCGCCAGCGCGGGCCGCCTCGATGGTGGCATTGAGGGCCAGCAGGTTCACCTGCTCGGAAATATCGGTGATGGCTTCCACCACCTTGCCGATTTCCTGGGCCGCCCGTCCCAACTCATCCACCTGGCCCGAAGCGCCCTCGGCATGGGTCACCGCATCGTTGGTGACACTGCGCGCTTTTTCGGTGCTTTGGGCGATTTCAGCGATGGTGACGCTCATCTCTTCGGTGGCCGATGCCACCATGTTGATATTGGTGGCCGCCTGATCCATGGTGGCTGCCACGGAGCCCATGTTGGCGCTCATCTCCTCCGAAGCGGAGGCCACCGACTGCGCCCGGCTGGTGGTATGTTCGGCACCGGTGGAGAGGGCGGCCGAAATTTCGTACAACTCACCGCTGGAGTTTTTGAGCTGTCCGGCATTGTCCGCCACATCCTTGATGAGCACTTGCATCTTTTCGATGAATACATTGAACCATTTGGCCAGATCGCCCACTTCATCCTGGCTGCGCACCTCCAGCCGTTTGGTCAGATCCCCTTCGCCTTCGGCCGCGTCCTTGAGCCCGGCCACGACGCCGTTGATCGGCCGCACCACCGAGTTGGCAATGAAGAAGATGATCGCGCCGGCCAGCAAAACCGAGATAACAGTGACCATCAGGTTGACCTGCCCCATGCGCTTTGCAGGCGCCAGGACTTCATCCGCCGAAATGGTCACCGCCGCCAGCCAGTCCATGGAAGGAATGTGATTGAAGGCGGCCCACTTTGCTGCGCCTTCGAAGGCGTAGGTGTATTGCCCCTCGGTGATCCCCTCCCACTTTTTGAAGTCCGGTGCGGTGCTCATGTCGAAATTGAGTTGCAGCCGTCGGTCCGGATGGGTGATGATCAGGCCGCCGCGCTGATAAAGGTAAGCAAAACCGCTCTCGCCTATCTTGATCTGATCCATGAAAAGCGCGTTGATCCGTTCTACGGTGATCACGGCAAACAGCACCCCGGGGGACTGGTCTTTCTCTTCCATGCGGGCCGCCATGATCACAATGGGATTGCCGGTCTGTTGATATTTTTGCACGGTGACGGCAAAGGGCGCATCGGCAAGTACGTTTTTGAAAAACCCTTCTTCCTTGACGTTCAAATTACGGACGATCTCCATGTCCGCGGCCGCGACGACATTGCCGTTCTGATCGGCCAGACAGATATTTTGATAATAGCCGTAGCTCCCGGAAAGCCCGGCCAGTTGATCATTGGCGGAGGTGCGCGCCGCCCGGCCCATGAAGCTGTCCTGGACCGCCTGCAGGTAGACCCGCTGATGGGACCAGCTTTGGACATCCAGCTGGCGATCCCGGAACCAGCTGTCGAGCATGCGGGCTGTGAGGGATGCTGTCTGTTTCAGATCTTCGACCAGGGTGGCGGTCAGGGTGTCCCGGGACGAGACATAGGAAATGGTCGCCGAGACACCCATGCCGATCAGAATCAGCAGGACCGTGGGGATGAGGAACTTATTGCGCAGTTTGAGTTTTGTCCATAATTTTCGCATGATTTCTCTCTCCATTGTACGCGGACGCGGACGCACTCGATGTTACTCGTAGATCGCCTCGGCAGTAGATAAAATTTCATAGGGGATATCGATGTTCATCTTCTGGGCCGTGGCGGCATTGATAAGCAGTTTGCCTTTGGCACTGGAGACATAGGGAATATCGGCAGGGGCGGTGCCGTTGAGGATTTTGAGGGCCACATCGGCGGCATTTTCGCCGATGGCGACCTCGGAAGTTACGATGGAAAAGAGTGCACCGGCAGCCACATCGACCTCGGATGCCGCGATGACCGGAACTTTCGCATTGTCGACCGTCCAGCGGCTCATCTCTTCACGGGAGAAAACCTTGTCGCCTTTGACGATGCGGCTGGTATCGGCCAGATAAATGAAATCCGCGGGAAAATTTTTGACTACATTTTCCCACTCTTCGAAAGTGTTCACCAGGTACATGTCCATGAAACGAACGCCCGTGGCCTCGGCCAGCTTGTCGGCGCCGGCGGTCAGGTAGCGCTTGACCCCCGCCATGGATTGGCTCTCCTTGCTGATCAGTCCTACCGTGTTGACATCGAGCAGTTGCTTGGCCAACGTCCAGATATCCACGGCATAGCTGCGGCGCAGCACGCCGGTGATATTGGATTTAGGCAGGCCCATTGTGTCCGGGGTTCCGAATACCCAGGCGAACACCACGGGGATGTCGTCAACTTTAAGCCCCACATGTCGAACGGAGTCATCGGTCAGGGTGATGATCAGATCGGGATTGGATGTCCGGGCTTTGGCCAGCGCGGCCGCACCGGCGGCCGATTTGGCTTCGTCACTGTCCAGCTTGTCCCAGTCGATCCATTGGTATTCCGGTACTATGCCGGCGCCTTTAAAAATGTTGTTCATACCTTCGTAAACCATGTGGTAGCCGATGGCGCCGGCACTTTGCTGGCTGCCCCCTGAGATGACCACCACTTTCTGGGCCGCCATGGCCTGTCCTGCGAATAGCGCGAACAGGGAAAGACATAACACAATTAAATGAATAGATTTCTTTTTCAAGCTGCACACTCCTTTTGTCAAATCACTGGTTGTATGGAAACAACCATGATGGTCTCGTAAAACGTCCCAATTTTCGATTTCCATGCTGTAACCACCTGACATGATGTGCCGGCAAATTGCAGACAATGGCGTTTTCGGGACTTTCTACGAGACCATCATGGTTGCTCACCAAAGTCTCCTGCTGCACTGTGTTTCATTTTCATTATCGGATAGGGGCGTTCAAAACTTTAGGCGGCCGTTGCGGTTGACGTAGCGAAGAATGCAGGTGGTGGGGAGGGTGTGGGGTAGGGGACGAGGGCGGCAATGGAAGGCAATCGCATTGTAAAAAAAACCGGCCGTCGGCATCCCCCGCCTGGGGGGCACCTTCGGCCGGTTACTTGTTCAGTTCGGTCGTTATGATGCTTCCATCAATCGGACTTGGGTTGCGACTCCTGCCATCGTTTGAACGATTGCCACCGTTTCCAATCCAGGAATTCGTCGTACGCCTCGGCACCCTGGTTGGAACGCTTCCACTCCTGGAACGCCTCGAACTCCTCTTTCTCCTGCTGCCACTCCTGAAAACGGCGGAACTCTTCGCTGTCGGCAGGCGCGATGGTGTCGGCGGGAACCTTTGTGTCGGCCTTCCGTTTCTTGGAATCGTAAATCGTGTACTCGCCTGATTCCCCCGTCAAAATTCCCGGCTCCTTGCGCATTTCGGAAATCGGTTCATAATCGAACGGCTTGGGTTGGATGCCGCATCCCGACAGGAGGATCAATGCCGGCAGGATCGCCATAAGTACCCAGATGGATGGATGCTGTTTCATCAAATAGCCCTTTTCTTAGAACCGGATCCGGCTACCCACCATCACCTGGCGGATATCATCGGGGTTGGGGCCTGTGACGGCGTCCAGCATGTACTGGCGGTAGGAGGTGTAAAACTCCACGCCCTGCCATGGTGTGACGACATAGGCGAGACCCCAGCTGGAGGAGTCTTCACCCCGCACACGCAGATCCTCGGTCCAGCCGTACTCCACCGACATCGCATGAATGTCGAACTTGTAACCCAGTTTGAAATAGTAGTTCTCGGCATCGGTCCGCCCCGCCGCATCGA
>JAGTVD010000433.1 GCA_018224505.1 Desulfatitalea sp.
CCCCGGCGCTTTCAGACTCCCTTTACAACAGCCTTTTCGTCTCGGCCATGACCACAGTGCTGGCCGTCAGCCTGGGATTGCTCTATGCCTACGGCCTCACCCGGGCCGTGATCCCGGCCAAGGGCGTTTTCAAAAGTCTGGCCATGCTGCCGCTGTTTGCCCCCACGTTGCTCAACGGCATCGCGCTGATCTACCTGTTCGGCCGTCAGGGATTGATCACCCGCGGCTTTTTTGGGGCCCTGCCCGGCATCGACATCGGGGTCTACGGACCGGTGGGCATCATCATCGCCGAGACCCTTTACACCTTTCCCCAGGCGGTGTTGATCCTCTCCATCGCCTTGAACATGACCGACGCGCGGTTGCACGAAGCCGCCCAGTCCCTGGGGGCCGGCCGAACGCGCATCTTTTTCACTGTCACCCTGCCGGGGATCCGGTACGGGCTGATCAGCGCCGTCTTTGTCTGTTTCATCCTGGCGTTCACCGATTTCGGCGCACCCAAGGTGGTAGGGGGCAACTACAATATCCTGGCCACGGATATCTACAAGCAGGTGATCGGCCAGCAGAACTTCACCATGGGTGCCGTGGTGAGCGTGGTGCTGCTGATCCCCACAGTGGTGGCCTTTGTGGCGGATCGCCTTGTCCAGCGCCGGCAGGTGGCCACGATCGCCGCCAAGTCGGTCCCCCTGGTCCTTGCGCCCCATCGCGGCCGGGATGCCTTTTACTTCGGTTTCTGCAGCCTGGTGGCCTTGCTCGTTGTCGCTTTTTACCTGACCGCTCTTTTTGCTTCCCTGGTCAAAGCCTGGCCCTACCAGCTTTCCCTGGGATTCTGGCACTACCACTTCACCGGCACGGGCGGCGGCGGGTATAGCGCCTTCCTCAACAGCATCCGCATGAGTTTCTACTCGGCCCTGTTCGGCACCCTGATCACCTTCACCACGGCCTATCTCATCGAAAAAAGCCGCCAGATGGCTCTGCTGCGCCAGACGGCCTATTTTCTCTCCCTGCTGCCCCTGGCCCTGCCCGGACTGGTGATCGGGCTGGCCTATATTTTCTTTTTCAACGCCCCGGGGTGGACCATCGGGGGGCGCTTCATTCCCAACCCTCTCGGTTTCATTTACGCCACCATGGCCATCCTGGTGATCAGCAACATCGTCCACTTCTACTCGGTGGCCTTTCTGACGGCCACCACGGCCCTCAAGCAGTTGGACCGGGAGTTCGAAATGGTCTCCGAGTCCATGGGCGTCTCGTTTGCCCGCACATTCACCCGGGTCACCGTGCCGATCTGCGTGCCGGCCATTCTGGAAATCGGGATGTTTTACTTCGTCAACGCCATGGCAACCGTCTCGGCGGTGATTTTCCTGTATTCCGCGGATCTGCCCCTGGCCTCGGTGGCGGTGGCCAATATGGACGATGCCGGCGACATCGCCCCGGCCTGCGCCATGTCCATTCTCATTGTACTGACCAATTTGTGCGTGCGCATCGGTTACACTACCCTGACCCGGGGCATCAAAAAGCGGAGCCAGGCGTGGGCGCTGCGCTGAATATCATCAACCGAATTGGAGGAATTGCTTCACATGCAAGCGACAACGAACCATCTGGAAACGATCGGACCGGTCAAGGCGGTGGTCCTGGATTGGGCCGGTACCGCCGTGGACTATGGCTGCATGGGACCGGCGGCCGTATTCGTGGATGTCTTCCAGCGCTTTGGCATCCGCGTGACCGTCGCCGAGGCCCGCCAATTCATGGGCCTGGAAAAGAAGGCGCACGTGCGCAGCCTTTGCGGGCTGCCCACGGTGGTGGGGCAATGGCGTGAAACGTATGGCCACGAACCCTCCGAGGCCGATGTGGAAGCGCTCTACCGCGAGACCGAGCCGATGATGGTGGCCGCCATCGCCCGGCACGCGGATCCCATTCCGGGCCTGCTTCCATTTGTGGATGCCATGCGCCAGCGCAGGATCCGTATCGGTTCGTGTACCGGCTATACGGCGCCGATGGTGAAGGTGCTGGTGCCGACCGCCGAAAGCCGGGGTTACCGGCCCGACGCCGTGGTCTGTGCCTCGGATGTCCCCGCCGGCCGCCCCGAGCCCTGGATGTGCTACCTCAATGCTATGCAGTTGCGCACCTACCCCCTGGCCGCCATGGTTAAAATCGGCGACACCCTCAGCGATATCGAAGAGGGGCGCAACGCCGGCATGTGGACCATCGGACTGACCCAGTCGGGCAATATGCTGGGGCTGCCCGAAGCCCAGGTACGGGCCCTGGACCCGGATGATTTGAACCAGCGCCTGGTGGCCATCGGCTGGCGCTTCCAAGCCGCCGGGGCCCATTATGTGGCCAGGGGCATCTGGGAATGCGCCCCTCTGATCGATGCCATCAGCCGGCGCATGGAGATGGGCGAGCATCCGGATGGCACACAGGCCCGGCGCCGGTAAAATGAACGTCGGTTTAACGCGGGACCGCCGATTTCTTGCACACGCGGCGGCCAAGCTTGCCCAATGTCTCCAACCCAATGAAGGTTTGCACCATGTCGTCCCAACCGCACACCCCTGCAGTCCAACCCGCCGACACCAGTGAAGGCGACACCAACCAATCGCCCCACCGCCGGCGTTGGCAGACAGGTCATATCGACCCCGCCACCCGGGGCCTGCTGGACCGGGACCAGCGCTGTTTTCTGCGCCAGAGCTTGTCCACTCCCTGCCTGGACGTGCTCGCCGGCAGCCGCGACAGCAGCCTGATCAATCTGCAGGGCCGCGAGTATCTTGATTTCCACGGTAACAGCGCCCACCCGGTGGGCTATGGCCACCCCAAGGTGATCGAGGCCGTCACCCGGCAGATGGCGGACCTGCCTTTCTGCCCCCGCCGTTATACCAATCGGCCGGCCATCGAGCTGGCCGAAAAGCTGGTGCAGATCACACCCGACCCGTTGGGCAAGGTGCTGTTCGCCCCGGGCGGCACCAGCGCCGTGGGGATGGCCCTCAAGCTGGCCCGCGTGGCCACCGGACGGTTTAAGACCATTTCCATGTGGGACAGCTTTCACGGGGCCTCCCTGGA
>JAGTVD010000434.1 GCA_018224505.1 Desulfatitalea sp.
CAGGAATCAGCCGTAACGAATTGGCTCATAAGATCTACTCACTTGGGGTCATCAAGAAAAATGTTTAAAATGACATGCGAATCTACAAGAAGGCCTTTCATTTATCAGTCCTCGTTAACGCAATAATTTCATCTGTGGTCATTTTAACGGTCGCAGAGCCACGCAATTTTGCAAATTTTTGAATGGTAGCATTGCCCGCTTTCCGTTTTACCAAAAAGATTCGACCTTCCTCCTCGACAAAATCGATTTCTGTGGCAGGGGTTATCCCCAATTTTTCGCGAATATGTTGGGGAATTGTGACTTGACCTTTTGTGGTTACGCGCATCGTTTTACCTCCAGTTATATGTATTACCGGTAATAGTAATACATATAACTGGAGGTCGTCAATTCAACTGTTAGTATCGAACGAAAAGCTCACCCGGCGCGGCATAGCGGGCCGGGATCGGGTGCAGCGCCATGAGGTTACTCGGATTTTCTTTCTGGTGGCGAATGGAAAGGTGCCTGCGAATGAATATCGAAACTACGGGCAACCAGGTACCCGTCTGAAAAAAGAAGTCGACCAAAAAGCCGACATCTTTTATGATGACCTCAGTATTGTATTTAGCGATTTCCTTCGGGTCTCCTGCTTTTCAAAATGTGGCTATTATCGGGAAAAAATGCTTGACTTCGAAAACCTGGATATGTATCAATCGGGCGATTTCGAATATCTTGAACTGTACCCAAAGTAACGAAATCAATATTTGAGTGGCTCCTCGAAAGTTCGGCTTCGGATCAACGGTAGAATATTGTTAATAGAACCGGCTCTGGCGTGTTAGCGCGAACGGGCTTGTGGACGTGTGTTCACATGCGACGTTGCGGTGAAGGATCTTGATGGTCTTCTCCGGGCGCAGCTTGATTCGTTTCCATTCTGATTTTTTAGAAAACAATCGGTGAAGAATGAACTTGCTTCGATATTATGGAGCAGGCAAGGATGCTCCTCGCACTTTGGCGATGGATTAAAGGCGCGCATGGAATACGATCATCTTTTTTGCGAGCCCTGAGGGAGAAGATCATGAAATGGATGATACGGTTTTTAATTGTATTCGTTATTCTATTATCGGGCTCGGGATGTGCGCCGGTCATCATAAAACCGCATTGGGGTTTTGAAAAAGAAGCGGTCAGGATCCACGTGCGGGCGGATCACCGGCTGAACATGTATAACGGACGGGCGCATACCCTGTACATCTGCATCTATCAACTCAAGACGCCCAATGGGTTGGATCAGCTGGCCCAGGACCAGGACGGGATCCGCCAGTTGCTCGAGTGCCGTTTGTTTGATGACAGTGTGGCGGTGGCCAGCAGCAAAGTCATCCATGCCGGCGAGCATCTCACCATGATCATGGATCGGGCGGAGAAAGCGCGACACCTGGCCATTGTGGCCGGCTATTCGGCCGGTTTGATCGGGGATCGGGTGGTGCGTCGCCATGCGTTTCAAAGTGGCAAGCACAAAGAGGGCTATTTCAAAAAGGAGTATCGGTGCCTGCCCTGCGAACTCAATGTCGAGTTGATGTTGGGGCCCTATCAGATCGAAAACAGCCACATTATGCCCAACCAACCGGAATGCAGCGATGAGTGCGAATAACCCCCTTTCGTCGGACGTCCTCGACCACCCGGCCAAACCGATTTTTTGGCAGGAAGGTCTGTTTTTGCAGCCGCAACACTTTCAATGGCAGGATCTTTACCTGCAGTCCCAGATCGATCCGTTGCATCGTTACCTGCAACCTTCGTTCTGGGGTGTGGGCCGGTGCGCGATCCATGAGGAGGCACTGTCCAACAGCGTGTTCAATGTGCTGGCGGGCGAGTTCCGTTTCCGCGATCAAGCCCATGCCATCTATCCCGGCAACGCGGTGCTCGAAACGCGCAACTTCGAGACGGTTTGGAGGGACCGTGGAAAGCCGTTCACGGTCTATCTGGGAATTCGCAAATTGTCCCCGGAGGGCAAGAATGTGTCCGACCCCAAGCAGTTCGAGTCTCTTTCCCTGATTCCCACGCGCTACGCCGCCGACCGGGATGCCGAGATGCTGGCCGATTTGTATACGGATGGCGAGCAGTTGCCCATCGAGCGGATGCGTTACGTGCTGAGGATTTTGTGGGAGGAAGAGGTGGAAAGCATCGGCGATTATGAGGTGATGCCCATCGCCCGTCTGGAGAGCCGGAAAGGGGAGGTGGTCACGATGCCGGATTATATCCCGCCGGTGCTTTGTCTGTCGGCCGGCGATGCCTTGATGCAGAATTTGAAAAGCATCAGCGAGTTGATCGGTTCGACCGCCAATCGACTGGAAGGTTACAAAAAAGACCGGGGGGTGCATACCGCCGAGTTCGGCACCAAGGACATGGTGTTCATGCTCACCCTGCGCACCCTGAATCGCTTTTCGCCGGTGTTGCGCCACATGCTCGGACAGGCGAATGCGGTGCATCCCTGGGCGGTCTATGGTCTGTTGTGCCAGCTCATCGGCGAGCTTTCCACTTTTTCCGCCAAAATAAACCTGATCAATATTGCCAAGGACAGCCCGTTTTACCTGCTCGATTACGATCATGTGGCATTGACCCAATGTTTTAAACGGGCTCGGTACATTCTGGCGCGGCTGATGGCGGATATCGCCTCGGAGCCGGAGTATGTCACGCCGCTTGTCTACAACGGCCAGCATTTTATGGCCGAATTGTCCCGCAAGTTGCTGCAGGGCCGCAAACGATATTTCCTGGCGGTGGAGACTGAAGCCAATCAGGAGCAGGTGATTGTCGAGCTCGAAAACCAGGCCAAGCTCAGTGCGCCGAAACATCTGCCCATGCTGATTTTGCAGTCGCTGCGGGGTATCGAGTTGAAGCACATCGCTCAACCGCCGCCCGAGCTGCCCCGCAGGAGCATGGGCACCTACTTCCAGATCAATCATAAGAACCGCCTGTGGGCCACGGTGGGCGAGGAGCAGAAGCTGGCACTCTCGTGGGATACCCGGCCCAAGGATGTCAAGATCGAATTGATGGTGGCCGGGCGGGAGGAGACGTGACGGGATGCGGTTGATCGACTGCTTTATGGAGCTGATCGTGTATGTGGTGCACACGGTTCGACACATCGGCCAGAATCAGCCCGATGCGGATCGTGTCAAGGAGCATATCGACCTGTTGCTCGACAAAAGCGTCAAGTGCATGGTGGCGGCCCATATATCCGACGAAGACTACACCTACGCGCGGTTGTCGGTGTGCGTGTGGATCGATGAAGCGTTGATGAACTCAGCCTGGGAGCACAAGTGGCAATGGCAGAAGCATCTTTTACAACGCCGCTATTACAGTATCACGGACGGCGGCCAGGAGTTTTTCGACCGTCTCGACAAATTGGGCCACGAGGACCGGGATGTTCGGGAAGTGGCGTATTACTGCCTGACCCTGGGGCTGGCCGGCCGTTATGTCGAAAAGGGTGACGCCGTGGTGCTTGACCATTTGAAGGCCAAAAACCTCAAACGCCTGTTCGGTAGCTCTGTCGGCGCACCTACGCTCGAAAATCGGCAACTGTTTCCCGAGGCTTACCAGAAGCAATCCGGTGCGCCGCTGCGCAAAGAAAAGAACAACGCCTTCAGGGCATTGCCGCTATTGATCGGCCTGGTTCCGGTGGGCCTGTTTTTTGTACTACTGGCGGTTTACCACATTCTTCTAGACACCGATCTGGCCAGATTCGCCGCGATGTAAACCCCAAGTTGCAACATTGGGGTAAATTGACTTGTACCTTTTGCACCACCCATGTGTCGCTAACAACACCGGGTAAGCGTGAAACGCCCATGCGAAAAAACAAGGTGTCCAAAATTCTGAAAATGATTCTGGTATTGGCCCTGGTGGTGTTGGTTGCGCTGCTGGCGTGGGCGCTCGTGCTCTTTGTGATGGGCATGAACATCCAGTGGTGGGCCAAGGCCATGGTCCTGACCTGCCTGGCGGCTACGGTGGTAATCATCCTTCTGTTGCGCAAGCTGTGGCTCAAACGCCGGGAGATGCGATTTGTGGACGGCATCGTCGGTTCCGACATGCCGGGGAACATTTCGGTCATCGACGACGCTTCCCGGGAGCTGCGCCGCAGGTTCAAGGAGGCCGTGGCCACCTTGAAAAAATCTCACCTGAGAGGGCAGGGCAATCCGCTCTACGTGCTGCCCTGGTATCTGATCGTGGGCAAAAGCGGGTCGGGCAAGTCCACGGCCATCAAGAGTGCGCGGCTGCCCTCGCCCTTCGGTGACATCAACCGCATTTCGGGTATCGAAGGCACCCGCAACTGCGACTGGTGGTTCTTTGACGATTCGGTGGTCATCGACATTGCCGGCCGCTATTCCGTGCATCGCAATGAGGCGCTGGACCGCAACGAGTGGCTCTCCTTTCTGGAGCATTTGACCAAGTACCGCAAAAAAGAGCCGATCAACGGCGTCATCGTCACGGTCGAAGCCGACCAACTGCTCCAGGGCGATTTGGAAAAGATCGAGGAGGAAGGCCGGACGATTCGCAAGCGCATCGATGAGGTGATTCATGTGATGGGGGCCAAGTTTCCCATCTATTTGATGATTACCAAATGCGATTTGATTTTCGGTATGGATCGGTTTTGCCGCTTGTTGCCCGAAAGCGCCCGGGACCAGGCCCTGGGGTTGATGAACCACGACGGGGAAACCGATGTGGCCGCGCTGGTGGACAATACGTTGGACACCCTGGTGGACAAGCTCAAGGATATCCGACTGATTCTGGCCAATAAGGAAGAGGTGTGCGACCGGCACTACGTTGAGCCGGGCGTGCTGCTTTTTCCGGAAGAGATGGCCCGTTTGCGCAAGGGCCTAATGGTGTTTTGCAAGGGCGCATTCAAGGACAACCCTTTCCAGGAACTGCCGCCCCTGCGCGGGATATACTTTTCCAGTGGTGAGCAGGCCGGCCGGCCGATGGCCAGCCAGGCCGACGCCACCGGTCAACTGGGCAGCCAGGAGTTGCCCGGCACGGGCCATGGGTTCTTTCTGCACGATTTCTTTGCCAAGATTCTGCCCGCCGACCGCGCCCTCTATGCCATGACCCGGCGTGCACGCGAGTGGCATCGGCTTACCCACAACCTGTGGCTGACCGGGTTCGTCACGGTGGTGCTGATCTTTTGCATTCTGCTGACTCATTCATGGAATGAGAACAAAAGCGCGATCAATGCCGTTGCGCCCCAGTTTCAGAAAACCATACTATTCCATGACGATCCCATCGCCGATATCGGTCTGATGGCGGCGTTCGGCCAGCAAATCCATAAGATCGAACAAATCAATGCCAACTGGCGGACGCCGCGACTGGGCCTCAAAGCCAGCATCAAACTGGAAAGGGAGCTGAAGCAGCGCTACAGTAAACGGTTCCATGAGCATTTCGACGCACCCATCAACGGCCGCATCGAACGCCATTTGGCAAACGGCGGATGGGAACAGAACCATTACGAGCCGGCCGTGCGCTACATCCCTTTTATCGCCCGGCGCATCAACCTGATCAAGGCGATGCTCGGCGGTGCCGACGCGTCCCAGTTGGCCCGGATGCCGGATCCGGATTACGGCTTGATGATTCTTGGTGATGAGCGTCGATCACTGCCCGGCGATGTGCTCGACCGTTACAAGGACGCCTATATTCACTACCTGCTCTGGCAGAAGGAGACCGATGCCCTCAACCGGACCCTGTCCGGCATGCGGCGTTTGCTGGATAACTATTTCGGTGAAAAGGAGGGCGACCTGCGCTGGTTGACCCAGTGGGCCGACAGCCATTTGCGGGACCAGGCCGTCACCCTGCGCGCCTTCTGGGGTGGACCGGCCTCGGAGGGCCCCGAGGTCTCGGTCGGTCCGGCATTCACCCTCGAAGGGCGCAAACTGATCAGCCGCTTCGTGATTGAGGAGCTGGATGCGGCCGTGGACGGTTCCTTGCGGATTCTGCAACCCAAGGAGCAGTTCGCCGTGTGGTATCAGGATGTTTACTACGGTGCCTGGATGAATCTGTGCCTGGGATTCCATCAGGGGCGCAAGCTGTTTGCAACCGACCGCGAATGGGATGTCGTGCTGGAACGGCTGGCGGGTGATGGCAACCCTTACATAGACCTGCTGGACACCATGGCAGTGGAGCTGTTTCCCGTGGGCAGTGAGGACGTATGGCCCGGTTTGAAGCCGACAGACGCCAACGAGGAAAAGTATGGAGAGTGGTTGGCGTTGGTGCGCCGCTTCGGCATCTTGCGACATGCCGCCGCTGGTGAGGGGCTCAAAGACAATCCGTTGATGAAGCAGGTCGAACGAAAAATGTCCGGCCGAACCCGCGTGGCCGCCAAGATTGCCTTGGGCGCCATGGATGAGAGTCAGCTGGCCAAATCCCTGGAGGCATACAAGGCATACGAGACGGCCATTGCAGGCTTTGCCGGTATCAGCGCTTCCAGGCAGTTTGCCTACCAGGTGGCGCGGACCGGATTTGAGGACAACCCGGCCGCCGCCAAGTCGCCGCTCTACCAGGCTGCCAAGGCCGTGGACGGACTCAAGGCGGTCATGGGTCAAAACCGCCAATCGGCATCCAATCCCAGTGATCGCAAACACCCTTTCTGGTGTCTGCTCCAGGAGCCCCTGGATTTTTTGTGGCAGTTCAGCGTGATTCAGGCCGGTTGCCACTTACAGCAAGTCTGGGATGAGGAGGTGATTGTCAAGATTCAAACGATACAGGATCGTCACCAATTGTCGGAAGCGTTGTTCGGTCATCAGGGGCTTCTGGCGCGATACATGAACGAATATGCCCGTCCGTTTGTCCAACAAAGCTCCAGCCGGGGTTATTTTGCCCGGCAGCGGGAAAAGGCCGCCATCCCTTTCCAAGCCACTCTCTTCAAGTACCTGCACCAGGGGAGAAACTGGGAAGCGTTGTCCGCCGGCAGTCGACAAAGTCATGCCGTCGCAGTCACCGCCCTTCCTACCGGGGTGAATCCGGAGGCCAGAATAAAGCCCTATATGACGCGGTTGGTACTAGAAGGAATCGAGGGTCCCACCATCCTGGAGAACCGGCAATTCCCGGTCGACCGCACGTTTATCTGGTCGTCCACCAATGATGGCAATGTGGTGCTCCAGATCCTCTTTGAGAACATGACGTTGACCAAGCGCTACAGCGGCTATTGCGCCTTCGGCAAGTTTCTCAACGATTTTGCCACCGGGTCGAAACTGTTCCCGGCCGAGGAATTCCCCGAACACTTGCCGGCGTTGAATCGCATCGGCGTGCAAACCATCGAAGTCTCTTTTCAATTGCAGGAGAACCAGACGCGTCCGGTGATGCGGATGTTGGGTGCGGTACCCGGTGGTCCGCCACGCAGAATCATCAGCTGCCCAAGACCGACGGGATAATGCGATCATGAACAGTCGTATGCAATGGAATTGGTTTATATGGGGAAAGCATCCCGGCGTTTCAGACTTTATCTTCGCGGGGTCCCAAACACCTCTGTTTCAGCGGTTCACCAAATGGGTGGACACCGGCTTTTCCAAGGTGGATCCGGCGTTGAAGAAGAAGTCGCGGCACTGCTCGTGGCGCTTTTGGACCCGCGGAACGGCCGATGCCGTGGTGTGCGGCCTGGTGCGTAACAGCTGCGACAGCTACGGCCGCAGTTTTCCTCTGTTGATTATGGGTACCGGCCTGCTCAAGGATTGGTCGCGCAACCGTTCCCTGCTGCCTTTTGCCTTCGAGTCCATCTGGAAAGGGCTCGAGTACGCGGCTGCCGCCCGCTATGACACTGTTAAAAGCTTGGATGGCGCCATGCAACTGATCGAGCCGCCGGAACCCTCGTGGCGACGCTACCAGGCGCGCATTCACAGCGCCGCCAATCTTTACACTCAGGAGCAATTCGATACCCAGAAAACGGGTAATAATCGCCTTTACAAAATCGACTGCCGGCTGCCGGAAAACCTGCCCCGGGATTTGTGCTTCTGCAGCAACATGGTGGCCACCAACGACAACGGCGCCCCGACGGCAGTTTTCATCGGCGAGACCGGTAACCGCATCGCGGTGGCCATGATCGAGGACATCCTCAAGCCGGCGGATTTCACCTGGTTGTGGTCGCTGCAGACGGAGTGATCCTGAACTTTTTGAGGTGCATTGTTGCAACCCATTCTGAACATTGACGAACTGTTGGTACCCATTGCGCCGGAGCAACCCTCTGGGGAAGACCTGCGCTACACTGAAGTGTATGACCAGATCAAAGAGGCGCGGCGGTCGGACGACCTGCTGGAACAGGGGGAGTGGCGCACCGATGTCAAGACCTCCGATTGGCGACTGGTGATCAAGTGCTGCAGCGAGGCGCTGGCCGAGCGGACCAAGGACCTGCAAATCGCTGTCTGGCTGACTGAGGCCCTGCTGCAACAGTACGGATACGGCGGCCTCGCTGCCGGCCTGGAACTGGTGCGACGGCTCATGGACGAGTTTTGGCCCACCTTGCACCCCATGATAGAAGACGGAGACCTGGACTACCGGATCGGGCCGCTGGTGTTGCTCAACGAAAAACTGCCCACCGCCGTTTATCATGTGCCGTTTTGCGATCCGGAATGCACCAAAGGGTACCACTACTACCACTGGGAAGAATCGCGGCTGGTCGGTTTGAATCAAGGGCTGGACAAGGAGCAGCGCAAACGTCGGGAAATGTTGATCGAGGATGGAAAGATCAGCGGCGAGGCGTTCACCATGGCGGTCAATGCCAGTCCCCTGGCCTTTTACAAGGAGATGAGCAGTCAATTGGACCGCAGCCGCGCTGCGCTCGAGGCTTTGGACACCATCGTCACAGACAAGTGCAGCCCGAATCCACCGGGCTTCCGTCAGTTGATGGAGGCCATCGATGCGTGCGCGCATTTGGCGGACCGAATATTTAAGGAAAAGCAGAAAAGTGAAGTGCCGCCCCGGGAGGAATTGGCGGAGGACCCGGCGCCCCGGGTGGCGGAGAACCCCACACCGTTGATGAGTGGTGAGGATGAGATCATTGATATGGCCCTCAACGACCTGTCGGTGATTCAGCGCAATGCCATCAGCGACAGTACGATCTTTGAAAAAGGAACCTGGAAACAGGTGTCGGAGAAACTGGCTCGGGGCTTGTTGAAGCCCGCCCTGGATCAGTTGCTCTCTTCGGCGGCCTTGGCGCCGTCGGTACGGGAGAAAAACCGGTACCTGCTGCTGGTGGCGAAACTGTGCCTCAAGGCCGGTCGGCCCGATCTGGCCAGCCCCATTGTCGAGGAACTGTACCAGACCATCGAGACATTACAACTGAAAAAGTGGGAGCACCCGGCCTGGATCGCCGAGGTGGTGGAAACCCTCTACCGATGCGTGACAGCCGGCGAGGATGGCGAAGGCGAACGGAGTAAAACCCTGTTCAAACAATTGTGCATGCTGAATGTCAGCAAGGCCGCCGTATACCGTGCCGGCGTCTGATCCGGTTCGCGGTTGCAACGGGCAAGGCATGGATAAAAATGAAAGGGCGGCAGGCGGGTCGCCGTGCAGTTGGCGACCGGTTGCAGGCCCGCAATCCAAGGAGGAGATGATGGCCGACAGTACCCAGGACAAACTCAAGCGCGTGCGTCCCCCCAGGGTTCACATCACTTATGACGTGGAGACTGGCGACGCCATTGAACAAAAGGAGATCCCTTTCGTGGTGGGGGTGCTTTCCGACCTCTCGGGGCAGCCTGAACAACCGCTTCCACCCCTCAAGGAGCGCAAGTATGTCGAGGTGGACAAAGATAATTTCGACGAAGTTTTGGAAGGTGTCAATCCACGGCTCTCTTTTAAGGTGGACAACAAGCTCGAAGCCGACAGCGAGAGTCAGGTCAATGTGGCGCTGACCTTCAAAAGCCTCGACGATTTTCATCCCGAACGGATCGCCGAGCAGGTCGACCCGATCCGCAAGCTGGTGGAGGCCCGTAAAAAACTCTACAACCTCATGGCCAAGCTGGACGGCAACGACAAACTCGAAGCGCTGTTGCAGGAGGCGATCTCCAATACGGACAAATTGGCCCAATTGGGCCAAGCGGGTGATACGGGCGACCCGGATGCGGTTGCCGGCGATTCCGAAACCTGAAGCTCGAAAGGATACGACCATGGCAGAACAATCCCAAGTTCGGGAACAGCTCCAGGACGACGCGCTCCAGGAGGCCAACCTGCTCGATACCATTATCAACGACAGCCACATGGTGCGCGAAGAGAGCCAGCGCACCTGGGCCAAGGAGATCATCAGCCAATTCGCCAAGGAGGTCATGGAGGGCCAGATCAAGGTATCCAAGAACACCGAAGCCATGATCAATGCCCGCATCGCCGAATTGGACCGCATGATCTCCGACCAGCTCAATGAAGTCATGCATCACCCCGATTTTCAGCGCCTGGAAGGGTCGTGGCGCGGTCTGAACTACCTGGTACAGCAGACCGAGACCAGTGAGCGGATGAAAATCAAGGTAATGAACGTTTCCAAAAAAGAATTGCTCAAAGACATGGAAAAGGCGCCGGAGTTCGACCAGTCCGCCATTTTCAAAAAAGTGTACGAGGAGGAGTTCGGCATGTTTGGCGGCCACTCGTACGGGGTCATCATTGGTGACTATGAGTTTGGCTTCGCACCCCGGGACATGAGTTTGCTGGAAAAGATATCGGGCGTGGCCGCCGCTGCCCACGCCCCGTTCATCGCCGCTGCCTCCCCCCGGATGTTCAACTGGGAAAGTTTCACCGAGTTGGGAGGCCCACGGGATATCGCCAAGATATTCACCTCCGCCGAGTACACCAAATGGAAATCGTTCCGGGAATCGGAAGACGCCCGTTATGTGGGCCTGGCCCTGCCCCGCATCCTGATGCGGCTGCCTTACGGCAATGCCACCATCCCGGTGGAGGAGTTCAACTTCGAGGAGGATGTGGACGGCACCGATCATCAGAAATACTTGTGGGCCAACGCCGCCTATGCCCTGGCCGCCCGCATGACCGAAGCATTCGGAAAATACGGTTGGTGCGCTGCCATCCGCGGCGTGGAAGGCGGCGGACTGGTTAAGGGCTTGCCTACCCACACCTTCAAAACCGATGAAGGCGAGGTGGCCCTCAAGTGTCCCACCGAGATCGCGATCACCGACCGGCGGGAAAAAGAGTTCGCCGACATGGGATTCATTCCCCTGGTGCACTGCAAGGGCACCGATTACGCCGCTTTCTTCAGTGTCCAGAGCGCCAACAAGCCCAAGGCATTCGACTCCGATCTGGCAAACGCCAACGCACGGCTGTCGGCCCAGTTACAGTACATCATGGCGGTCAGCCGTTTCGCCCACTACCTCAAGGCAATGATGCGCGATAAAATCGGCAGCTTCATGTCCCGTACCCAGGCCGAGCGTTTCCTGAACAACTGGATCAGCAAATACGTGGTACTCGACGACAATGCCGGCCCGGAGATCAAGGCCCGCCACCCCCTGCGCGAAGCGCGCATCGAGGTGGCCGAAATCGCCGGCAAACCCGGCGCATACAAAGCCGTGGCATTTTTGCGCCCCCACTACCAGCTCGACGAACTGACCGTCAGCCTGCGACTGGTCGCCGAACTGCCGCCGCCGGCCAGTGGATGATCGATAACGCAAGCTGCGAGCACCGTAGAAATCAAAAAGAAGCTTCTTTTTCACCGCGACGAAGCGCCGGGTCCGCGGTGAGAATTGTGGGGGATCCGATGAAGTTACAGTTTCGCCTTTTTTCGAAGGCGGATGAGGGGTGGCCGCCGGGAAAGTCGCCGCGGCTGAAATGTTTTTTTTTAATAAAGGAGGATTGAGGTTATGGCGTTTGATGCATTCATCAAAATCAAGGACATCGATGGCGAGAGCACTGACGAAAACCACCAAGGATGGATTGAGCTGCTCAGTTACAACCATGGTGTTGCCCAGCAGGTTTCCGGAACGGCCAGTAGCGCCGGTGGCGCCAGTGCCGAGCGTGCCAATTTCAATGATTTTGGCATTACCAAACAACTGGATATCGCCTCTCCGGCCTTGACGTTGGCCTGCGCGGACGGCACCCATATCGACGAAATCGTTGTTGAGTTGTGCCGTGCGGGAACGGACAAGGTCAAATTCATGGAATACAAACTCACCAACTGCCTGATCAGCTCCGTAAATGTTTCGGGCGGCACCGGTGGTGACCTGCCGACCGAGTCGGTCGCCATCAACTATGGCAAGATCACCTGGTCTTATGCGAAGCAAGATCGCAAGGGCGGCAAGATCGCCGGCAACATGGCAGCCGGTTGGGATCTGCAGAAGAATTGCAAGTGCTGATTCTATCCTGACAGACAAAGATTTGGGATCCGCCCGGCAAGAAGAATAGCCTTCTTGCCGGGCTTGAGGGTTTTCGTATCACGCTACCCTGAGTGAGCCCACAGGGAATGAATTTTTAAGGGTTGCATGAATGGCTGCGAACAGACAACAACTTCAGATGTCGGTTTTCGACAGGCTCGATCAAAATGTGAACGAAGCCATTCTGGGCGGCGCGATTGCCGATATGGACGTGGTGAGAGCGGCCGTGTTGCGCGATGTTGAGAATCTGCTCAATACAAGGCGTACCATCGAACCGCCGGCGGAGGGTTTCCCGCATTTGGAGCGCTCCTTGTACACCTATGGCATTGACGATTTTGTGGCCCAAAACCCCAAGAGCGGACAGGTCCAGAAATTGCTTGAGGCCACTATTCTGGAGACCATCTCCCGTTTTGAACCACGGTTAAAGGAGGTGCAGGTCCGGTTACTGCCCGTTGACGATTACCAACCTCATTTGTGCTTTACCGTGCGGGCGACGCTCATCGCCGAGCCACTGCGGGAGCCTATCCTTTTCAATACCTGGTTTTCCGCCGGCCGCGGCGAGTACAAGGTGGATGCACATTCAAAAGGGGGCAGGTGATGGAAGACCCTTTGCTGGACTATTATGAGCGCGAGCTGACCTTCATCCGTGAATCGGGTGCGCAGTTCGCCGAGAAGTACCCCAAGATCGCCAGCCGCCTCCTGATGGAGCCGGATCGGTGCGAGGATCCGCACACCGAGCGTTTGCTGGAAGCCTTTGCCTTTCTGACCGCCCGGATTCAGAAGAAGCTGGATGACAGCTTTCCGGAACTGACCGAATCCCTGCTGCAGATCGTCTATCCCCACTACACCCGCCCGCTGCCATCCATCACCACGGTGAAGTTCAACCCGCTGATGGTCAATGTGCCGCCATCGGGACATGTCATTGCCCGGGGTACCAAGCTGGTGGCCCCGCCATTCAACGAAACCAAGATTCAGTTCCGCACCACCCAGGCGGTTCGGCTGCTGCCGTTGGAGGTGACCGGTGCGGGGTTTACGCTGCCTTATGATCCGGGAATCGGCGCCGACGGCGGGATAAAAATCGAATTGTGTACATCTGGAAAAATGCCCCTGGCGAAGGTTGAATGGCCCGATACCCTGCGTTTCTTCCTCAATGGGCATCAACAGCATGTCTTTCGGTTGTATGAATGGATTATGAACAATGCGGTGGAGTTGCGGTTGGTCTCTTTTTCGGAGGAAAAGGGCATTGTGCGCCAGCAAGAGGCGGTTCGTCTGGGTCCGGATCAGATTGCACCCGTGGGGTTTGGTGCGGATGAGGCACTGTTGCCATGGCCGCGCCAATCGTTCGACGGATTCCGGCTGCTATACGAATATTTCGCCTTTGCCGAGAAGTTTCTCTACTTCGATCTGTCCGGCATTCAGCATCTGCGGAAAATGGCCGGCGATCGTTTCGAAATCAATATTTACCTGAACAAAAACGGTGCGGAACGCCTGCTGATCGACAACGATACCTTTTGCCTGTTCACCACGCCGGCTGTCAATCTTTTCGAGCGCATCGCCTTGCCGGTCAGGGTTGCGCACAAAAAGGCGCAATATCCCATCTTCCATGACAACAAAACCAAAACCTCAACCGAGGTGTTCACCGTCGACCGGGTGGTGGGTGTCGCGGATAAAGGGGCAGAGGAGGGCGACATAGTGTACCGGCCCTTCTATTCGGTATCCCACTACGATCACAAGGAGGATCAGGATGCTTATTGGCACATCCAGCGCCAACCATCGCCGCGCAAGGGCGACAAGGGCATGGATGTGGTGTTGAGCTTCACCGATGCCGGTCTGGCCAATGCACAGCCCCGGTGCGCCACCTTGACCGTTCACACCACCTGTACCAACCGGGACCTGCCCGCCCGGCTGGCCCCCGGGGGGCTGGGAGAGGACTTTTTCCTGGAGCATGAGGCGCCCCTCGCGGGGATCAAATGCCTGATGAAGCCTACCCCGACAATTCGGCCCAAACCGGGCAGCCGCATGCAGTGGCGCCTGATTTCCCATCTCTCTCTCAACTATCTTTCTTTGCTGGACGAAGGCGGCCGCGGTCTAAAGGAGTTGCTCAAACTATACGACATCCACGATTCGCCTGTCACCCGGCAGCAGATCGAGGGGATCGAAGCCGTCACCTTCAGCCATGAAACCATGCGCGTGGGCCGGGCTTTTTGCAGGGGGGTGGAGGTGACAATCATCTTCAACGAGGACAAGTTCGTCGGTTCCAGTGCTTACCTGTTCGGCTGTGTACTCGAACGGTTTTTGGCCCAATATGTCTCCATCAACGCTTTTACACGGCTGGTGGTCAAGAGCTTGCAACGTTCAGGAGTGATGAAAGCATGGCCGCCGAGGAACGGCAACCAGGTGTTGATCTGACGGTCCACCCCATCCATCAGCAATTGCTTGACGCGGCGCACCGCTTCAACTTTTTCAAGGCGGTGCACCTGTTGGAGCGGTTTGCCGGCGGTCGGGCACCGGGCAAGGGGCTGCGACCAGCCGATGACCCGGTACGGTTCACCGTCCCGCCCGGGTTCGGTTTCCCGGCCAGCGACATTCAGCAGATCGTCTCCAACGGCAACGGCGGGCCGCCGCGCATGGCCGTGAACTTCATGGGGCTTGTCGGGCCTAAGGGGATACTGCCCGACTGGTACAACACCCATGCCCAGGACCGTAATTTCCAGAAAGACTATTGCTTTACCGATTTTCTGGATCTTTTCCACCAGCGGCTGCTCTCCATCTTTTACCTGGCGTGGAAAAAGTACCGGCTGGCGGAAAACTACCACCGGGATGGCATTGACTCCATGTCGCACACCCTGGCAAGCCTGGCGGGTATCGGTGAGCGTGAACGGCGTGCCGATCCGGACTTCTTCTCATTTGCCCAAAAACGGTTGATCCATTTTTGTGGTCTGGTGGCCCGCACAGTACCTACCGGTGCGGCTATCGAAACCATTGTCTCCCAAGCCACCGGGGCGCCCGTTCGCATCGAGCAGTTCGTGGAGCGCCTCATTCCCATCCATGTCCACGATCGCACCCGCCTGGGCCGCCGTAATAGCACGATGAACCGGGATGCCCTGTGCGGCCGCCACATCCGGGACGCGGGCTCCTTTTTCAGGGTGCATATCGGGCCTATGACGTGGGAGCGTTATCAGGCGTTAGGCCCCCGCAGCCGCAACCTCGAAATGATTCGGAGACTGATCGCATACCTGGCCGGCATCGAGTATGAATTCGAGGTGCGCCTGATTATTCGGGGCCGCGATATTCCGGCCATCGGTCTGGGGGCGCACGCACCCGCTCCCCGTTTGGGCCGCACGGTGCTGCTGCGTCGGCCCGAACGCAGTCACGACAAGGATGTGGTCGTCCAGGCCTCCGGCGCTTCCCCAACCGCACAGGTTCATGCAACGAAAGGTAACCATGGCGAACCTTGATCTCAAAGCACTGGTCGGCAAGCTCAATCCGGTCTGCCGCAAGGCAATGGAGGCCGCGGCCGGCATGTGCCAATCCAATACCCATTACGAAGTGGAAATCGAACACCTGCTGTTTAAGCTGCTCGGCGACGATGCCCGAGACATAGCCGTTATCCTCAAATATTTCGAGATCGACCAGGAGCGGGTGCGCACCCAGCTCACCACCACCATCAGCCGGTTCAAAACAGGCAACGGTCGCACTCCCGCCCTCTCGCCCCGGTTGCCCAAGCTGTTGTCCAAGGCATGGCTGCTTGCATCGGTCAACAACAACGCCGGCGCCATCCGCTCGGGGCATTTGCTGCTCACCTTGCTGGCAAAACCCTATTTCACCGATGCGTTGCTAACGGGCGTCCCGTTGCTGGAGCAGATCCCGGTGGAGACGCTGCAAGGCCATTTCAATGAGATCGTGGCTTCCTCGGTTGAGCAGCGGCTACAGCCCGGCAGCGCATCTCCCACAAATGGTGCAGGGCCGGTCATAGCCGGCATGGTCGGCAGCAGGGGCGGTGCCCTGGACCAGTACACCATCAACCTGACTGAACGGGCCCGGGCCGGCCAGATCGACCCGGTCATTGCCCGGGACACCGAGATTCGCCAAATGGCCGACATCCTGATCCGCCGGCGGCAGAACAACCCCATCCTCACCGGTGAGGCGGGCGTGGGAAAAACCGTGGTGGTGGAAGGCTTTGCCCTGCGGGTGGTGCAGGGGGATGTGCCCGGCCCGCTCAAGGGGGTCGAGGTGCGCACCCTGGATCTTGGGCTGCTGCAAGCCGGCGCCGGGGTGAAAGGGGAGTTTGAAAACCGGCTCAAGGAGGTGATCCAGGAGGTCAAGGCCTCGCCGGTGCCCGTCATTTTGTTCATCGACGAAGCGCACACCATGATCGGCGCCGGTGGCGGCCAGGGCAGCGGTGACGCTGCCAATCTGCTCAAACCGGCCCTGGCCAAAGGGGAGTTGCGCACCATCGCCGCCACCACTTGGGCGGAGTACAAGAAATACTTTGAAAAAGACGCCGCCCTGTCCCGCCGCTTCCAGGTGATCAAGATCGAAGAACCCGAGGAGCCCGAGGCATTGCTGATGATGCGCGCCATCGCCCCCCTGTTTGAGCAGCACCACGGGGTCACCATCACCGACGATGCCCTGGTGGACGCCGTGCGACTCTCCAACCGCTATATCTCCGGGCGCAAGCTGCCGGACAAGGCGGTCAGCGTCATCGATACCGCCTGCGCCCGGGTGGCCATGGGACTGGACGCCGTGGCACCTCCCATCGAGGCGACCCAGCGGCGCATCGAACGCATCGACAGCGAACTGCAGCGACTGCGCGATGAAGCGCGCATTGGTCGGGACCATGCCGGGCGCATCGCCGCCCTGGAGACCGAACGCCGGGCCGCGGAAACCCGCCTGGTCGAGCTGCAACAGCGTTGGGGGCAGGAGAAAGGACTGGTGGGCCGCATTCGGGAGCTGCGCATCGGCTTGCGCAATGCTTCGTCCGACGCGCCTGCCGGCCAACTGAAGGCCGAGCGCCGTCAATTGATGGATTTAGAAAAGCAGTTGGCGCAGTTGCAGGCCGACGAACCTTTGCTGAAGGTGGAGGTGGATGCCCAGACCATCAGCGAGGTGATCTCCGGCTGGACCGGCATCCCCACCGGCCGCATGCTCACCGACGAAATTCCCATGGTGTTGCGGCTCGAGCAGGCGCTCGGCAAACGGATTATCGGCCAGGGCCACGCCCTGGGCGCCATTGCCCGGGTGATCCGCACGGCTCATGCCGGCATCGAGGATCCGGCCAAACCCACCGGTGTCTTCATGCTGGTGGGCCCCTCCGGGGTAGGCAAGACCGAGACCGCCCTGGCCCTGGCAGAACTGCTCTACGGCGGAGAGCACAACATGGTGACCATCAATATGTCCGAATACCAGGAGGCACACACGGTCTCCGGCCTCAAAGGATCACCCCCCGGCTACGTGGGTTACGGTGAAGGAGGTGTACTCACCGAGGCCGTGCGGCGAAGGCCCTACAGCGTGGTCCTGCTCGATGAGATCGAAAAGGCCCATCCCGACGTGACCGAGCTGTTCTACCAGGTGTTCGACAAAGGTGTGCTCGAAGACGGCGAAGGACGCAAAATCGACTTCAAGAACACGCTGATCATCCTGACCTCCAACATCGGGACCGACCTGATCATGCAGCACTGCTGTAACATGCCGGATACCGCCCCGGAAATGGAAACCCTGAAGACCATGCTCTTCCCCGCCCTGCAAAAGCGGTTCAAACCAGCCTTTCTGGGCCGGCTGCAGGTCGTACCGTATTATCCCATCAGCGACGCCATCATGCGTCTTATCATCCGCCTTAAGCTTGACCGCATCCAGGCGCGCATGCAGCGCAACCGCAAAGTGGCCTTCACCTATGCCGAAGACTTGGTGGATGCCATCGCCGCCCGCTGCACCGAGGTGGACTCCGGCGCACGCAACGTGGACCACATCCTGGCCGACACCCTGCTGCCCGAACTTTCCCAACGTATCCTGGAGAAGATGGCAACCGCCTCGCCCATCACCACCATCCACGCGTGCATGGGAAAAGAAGGCTTTGCCTTCGATTTCGACGCCCTGTCAAAAGGGGCCGGGACGACGGATGAAGCCGTGCCGGGGGCGCGTAAAAGCAAAGGAAAGAAGAAATCGGTTGCCGGAAAAAACAAAATGAAACGAATCAGCCGGGAGCCTGAAAACGTTTAAAATGCCTGCACCATCCCCCATAGCCCTGAGTGACACCGCCAAACGCGTATTTTGCGCTCGGAGTATCCGATTGCCGGTCGACTGGAACGATATGGGGCCGCTCTTTGCCCAGGCCTTCCCGCCGTCCGAGCGCTCCGGCCAGGGCAACCCGGCGGGCAACCTGTTTCACGAGCCGACCCGCAATCGCTACCACATTGACGCCGCGCGCACCGTGGGCCGGGACATGGCCCGGTATCTGGACGATATCGGCGTCGCCATCGCCGATGCCATCAACAAGTGGATGGGTATGGCCTCGGTGGTGTCATTGGTCATCAACGGCCCCATCGGCACGGTGCTGCCCGGCGGAGTTTGCGGTCCGGTGCTCAAACCATTGATCCTGATGCGGGCGCCTTTGCGGACAGAGATGGAAATCGAGTACTCCAATGCCATCGCCCAAGCCGTCAGCGATGCCTGGAAGCGCTGGGAGCAGGGACTGAACGGGGTGCTGGAGTACCCTGCCTTCGCAGTGGCACCCATGCCCATGGCGCCGCCCACGCCCAATGTGCCCGTCCCCTTGATCATGCTCGGTTCATCGGGGGAGGGTGATTTGGTGCCGTCGGTGCTTGCCGGTGCAATGGCCGCGGCTATGACCAGTGACGGGCAACACGCCGGCACCCTTTTCGAAGCAGTGGCGATTGCGGTTTACACCCAGTTCCAGCAATTCAAAACCGCCACCCAGGTCGTCAACGTCCTCGGCACCGGACCGGTCACCGTGCCACCCGCCGGTCCGGTGACCGGCGGCAGTGTCATTCCCACACCCGGAAATTTTTTGTAGCCATGCAGATCCGAAACCCGACCCTCTTCGATATCGCCGCCCTGCCCCTTGTCGGTCCCAAGGGGCGAACGCTGTTCACCGTGATTCTCAAAGGCACCTTTGCCCTGGGCACCGGAGAGCCGTCCGATGAACAGATGCTCATCGCCTATGCGGACGAACTCCGGGATGATACGGGCGCTGTGCGCTACGAGTCGGATATCGTTCCTTTCAAGCCCCGGACGGACATCGCGTTGTGGGCCGCGGCCTATGCCCCCGACGCACAACCGGCCGCCTCCGTGAGGGTCTCCGTTAAGGTCGGTCCGGTGGAAAAGCCACTCATGGTCTTCGGCGAACGGTACTGGAACCACACCGGTCTGTTGCGTCGGGATTACCGCATCACCGAGGCCAAGCCGTTTGTGCGCCAACCCATTGTCTACGAAGCGGCCTTTGGCGGCATCGACATGCTCAGCGGCGCTTACTGTTCGGAAAACCTGATGGGTTGCGGTTTTTACGACGCCAAAGCAAAGCAGAACCTGGTTGGTAAACCATTGCCGTGCATCGAGGATCCCCGCCATTTAATCCGCAGCATCACCGACCATCCCCGGCCGGTGGGATACGGTTTCTATCATCGCGCCTGGCAGCCACGGGCCGCCTTCGCGGGCACCTACGACGAAACCTGGCGCAAGCAGCACTGTCCATTGCCTCCCGAAGATTTCGACGCCCGCTTTTACAACGGGGCCCATCCCGACCTGCAGGTCGGCGGATACCTGCGAGGCGACGAACCGGTGATCCTGACTCATTTGACCCCGGACGGATTGGCGCACTTCACTTTGCCTGGCATCGCACCTATCTGCAGTATTGCTCGCCAAAACGAAAAGGGCCGGCTTGAGGAGAAGCAAGGGCAGATGCACTTGGACACCCTCTTCATCGAGCCGGACGATGAGCGCTATTGTATCGTGTGGCGGACGACCTTCCCCATCCAATCGGTCCCGGAGGAGGAGATCGAACGGGTCGCTATCTTGATTGATAAATGGTGATTGCTGCATTCTTTGCAAATCGGTTATACAGCATCATTTCATTGGTGCGTCATACCTTGAATAATGACCGTGGCGCCCTCATAGCCATGTTGGCCAAGTGACAGAAATCGTAAGAAGGGGAAACAGGTAGATAAAATATACTGCGGACGAATGCCAATGATCCAACTTTGATGATGGCAATGATTTTATTGAAGCGTTTGAAAACATTCGAGTGCGCACCGCGCCCGTTACCGTAAAATCAATCCTGCCGGCAGCGATTCGCCGAACAGGGTTTGCTCCTCCTGGCGGGCGATGGGAACCACGGTTTCCAGAAAACGGCCCTGGTCGGACAGCTCCGGGTGGGGGGCCATCCAGGTACGGATGCGGTCGACGGTCGCGTCGTCGATGTCGCGGGTGCGGTCGCCGGTTTTGCGGGCCAGTTGAGCCAGGGCCGGGCCGACAATCTTGGGTTGGGGCCACTGCTGGTCCAGCAGATGATCGATCCAGCGGGCGGCTTCGTCGGGGGGGATGACCCGGTCGGCGGAGCCGTAGAGCAGTTCCCGGGCGCCGATGCGGGCCAGGGACCAGAGCTGCTGGCGCTGTGCCTGCTGGGTGGTGAGCTGGGCGAGCAACAGGCGGCCCCATTGGATTTTGTCATTGACGTAGAGCCGTTCCAGGTTGGCGATGGCCATCCACAATTCAAGCTGGTGCTGGGCGGAAAGGCGGGACTTTTTGCCTTTCTTCGGTTGCAGCAGCCGGGTCCATTCCTGGCTGAGTTGCCGCTGCTGGCCCGGGGTGAACCCACCGGCCAGGCGGCGCCAGAGGATCCACCATTCACTTTGAACCTGGGCATGGTTGGGGTGCAGGGGGCCGGCGTTGAAAATTTTCCAGATCCGCTGGATCCGCTCGGGGTCGAGGCTGTCGCCGAAGCCGGGGCGCAGGCAGTAGCCGGTCAGGTTCATCCAGCGCGCCTCGTGGGCCGGGCTCGGGGCGCGCCGGGGCAGCAGTTCGATGAGTTGGTCGGCCAGTTCCCGCAGCAGGCGCAACGGCCACTGCTCCCGGGGTAGATCCACGGCTGTGGCGATGGTTTTGGCCATGCGGTCCAGGCGGCCGGCGTCACTGCCGGTGAGGGCCTCACGGACCTCCTGGCGGGCGGTCTGAACCACCTGTTCTTCCAGGATGATCGTCTCTTGCACGGCGGTGTCGGCGGGCAGGTTGTCGCGCAGTTGGAACTGCAGTCGCCAGCGGTGCTCGCTGATCCGGGAGCGGCACCAGAGGCGGAGGGCCCCCAGTTCGGTGTATTCGGCTTCGATGTGCACCGGTATGCGGGTGCGGCTGCCTTTCTTGCCATAGCGGATTACGGTCTGCAGGGGCGGCAGGCGTGAGAAGGTGTCGTCGATGGCCACCAGATCCGCGCTGCGGTCGCGGCTGCGGTAGCTGGAACTGAACAGGTCGATGCGCACCGGCTCGTTGGCCCGCACTTCGAACTGGTGGTCGGCCAGGGTGATGTGGCTGCCTTCGTCCAGTCCCCGTGGGACCACGCAGATGGCGCGGTCGGCGGTTGGGGCATCGGCCGCGGGGTCCGTTTGGCCCACGCCCAGGTAGTATCCCCGGGGGCTGCCGCTGCCTACCCGCAAGCCCTTGCCGGCCTTGACCAGGCCGTAATAGGCGGCGCCCTGGGCCACGGCCAGGTCGTGGCGGCGGTTTTCCAGGATGGTGGGCCGGGCGTCGTCGGCCGGGGTGAACCAGCGGCCGAGGGCATCGACGATGCGCTGCTGGATGGTGGCCGGGGTGAGGGCGCCGCCGTTGAACAGTACCAGGTCGGGCAGCGGGTCGGGTTTGCCGATGGTTTCGGCTACTGCCTGGCGGTGGCGTTCCAGAAAGCGCATCAGGTGCCGGGTGATGGCCGGTTCGGCTTCGTAGGGCAGGCCGAATTCGGTGATGGCAGGGCGTTGTCGATCAGCGGCTGGTTCGGTTTCCCGGGCCACTAATGGAAAGAACCCTTCCAGGATGGTCCGCTCGACGGTGGCGCCGTCCAACTCGGCGCTCAGGGTGCCGGCGATCAGGCGACCGCCGGTGCCCATCAGGGTGACGCGATGGGTCTGGGCCCGACCGGAAAGGATCTGCTCTTTGGCCTGGCGGCACTGGTGGCAAAGGGTCTGCCAGCGGTGGGTGTCCAGCCCGGGGCGCTGCTGCCCGCTGCGCCATTGGGCTTCCACCTGTCGCGCCAGGGCCAGATCCATGTTGTCGCCGCCGAGCAGCAGGTGGTCGCCCACAGCGATGCGCTCGAAACGGGGGCTGCCACCGTCGGGGTCGGCGGTGAGGGTCACCAGGGTGAAGTCGGTGGTGCCGCCACCCACGTCGCAGATCAGGATCAGTTGGCCGGGCCGCACGTGATCCTCCCAGCGCTGTTCATGGCGCGCGAGCCAGCTGTAAAAGGCGGCCAGAGGCTCTTCGAGCAGGATCACCTGGCGCAGGCCGGCCTCTTCGGCGGCCGCCAGGGTCAGTTCCCGGGCCACCTCGTCGAACGAGGCCGGTACGGTGAGGATGACCGTCTGGTTTTCCAGAAACAGCTCCTCTTCATCGCCGTGGCTGTGGTTCCACGCCTTGCGGATGTGCCCCAGGTAGGCGGCACTGGCCTGGATCGGGGAGATTTTGCGCACCTCGGCCGGGGCGCCCCAGGGCAGGATGCGTGCATGGCGGTCCACCTTGCCATGGCACAGCCAGCTTTTGGCCGAGGCCACCAGCCGGGCCGGCACCTGGCCGCCGTGGTCGCGTGCCCAGGTGCCCACGAAGTTATCGTCGGTGCGGGGCCAGGGGTGGTGCAGGGCCTCACGGTCGATGTCGTAGTCACCGGGCAGGTAGACAAACGAGGGTAGCACCGGCACGCGGCTGAAGGTGCCGGCGGCGGTCAGTTGGGGCACCTGGAAGAGGGTGCTGGCGTGGGGGCCGCCAGCCGGCGTCGCCAGATCCACAAAGGCCACCGCCGAGTTGGTGGTGCCCAGGTCGATACCGATCAAAAACCGGCGCCCGCCACTATCGATCTCCGGAGCGGCGGGGGTCGTGCTATCCATATTTTCCGGTTTATCCATGCATGACACTTTCTATTGCTCCCTCACATTCCATTCCAGCTTCCACCGCCGGTCGTCCGCCGTTGATACGCACCACAATTCCAACGTGCCCACTTCGGTGACGTGCAGTTCCAAGGTGACCGGCAGGGTTTGACCCGCTTCGCCCTCCAGGGTGGTTTCCAGGGTGGTGATGGGCTGGATCTGCCCCTCCCAATCTTCCACCACGGTGCCCACCCGGTCATCGAGACGGGTGGTGGAACCTAGAAAGTCGAAGACGACCGGCTCGCCCACCCGTAGCACGAACTCTCTGTCGGCAATGGCCGCCGTGGTGCCTTCCTCCATGCCGAAACCGGCCACGCACAATGCCTTGGTGGGGGCGGGCAGGCCTGGTACGGCGGGCATGGCGGCGGCGATGCCGATGTAGTAGGCGCGGCCCAGCCCCCCCCGGATACGGATGCCCTTGCCCTGTTTGGCCAAGCCGTAACAGGCGGCCCCGCGGGCCACCGCCAGGTCGAAGTCGGCGCCCTCGATCTCGCGCACGTTGCCCGTCGGAGACCAGCGGTTGAGGACCGATAGAATCTGCTGGCGGAACAGGG
>JAGTVD010000435.1 GCA_018224505.1 Desulfatitalea sp.
AACCTGCGCGACGCCGACACCATGGCCCTGTACAACGCCGACTTCTGGGAAGACGTCTCCTTTTCCTGCATCAACTGCGGCACCTGCACCTTCACCTGCCCCACCTGCTGGTGCTTCGACATCCAGGATGAAGCCTCCCGCGGCAAAGGCGTGCGCATGCGCAACTGGGACAGCTGCATGTTCCCCATCTTCACCGTGCACACCACCGGCCACAACCCCCGGGACACCAAACTGCACCGGGTGCGCCAGCGCTTCATGCACAAACTCAAATATTTCGTGGACAAATACGACCAGGGCATCATGTGCGTCGGCTGCGGCCGCTGCGTGCGCCAGTGCCCGGTCAACATCGATATTCGCCGGGTGAGCGCGCTGATGAACCAGTTGGGATCAGAAGCCAAGTGCGCCGTGCAGGGGAGGTAATCATGGCATCATCGCCCGCACTGAGCGCCCAGAGCACCCCATCAAGGGAGGAACACGTGGACAATCCATATCTGCCGTATCCGGTGCGTATTGACGACATCACCGTTGAAAGCGAAGACCGGAACCTGAAAACCTTCAAATTCGTCTTCCTCAACCCGGACGACGAAACCAAGTTTGCCTACAAACCGGGCCAGTTCGGCGAACTGTCCATCGCCGGCGTCGGCGAAATCCCCATCGGCATCGCCTCTTCGCCGGTGGAAAAAGGATTCATCAAGTTCACCGTCAACAAGGCCGGCGTGGTCACCACCCACCTGCACAACATGCAGGTCGGCGACGTAATGGGCGTGCGCGGGCCGCTGGGCAACTGGTACCCCTGGGAGCAGCTCGAAGGCAAAAACGTGCTGATCGTCGGCGGCGGCTTTGCCTTCACCACCCTGCGCTCGTCCATCATCTACATGCTCGACCCGAAAAACCGCCCCAAGTTCAAGGACATCACCGTGGTCTACGGCGCCCGCTCGCCCGGCATGCTGCTGTACAAGGATGAGCTGATCGCCTGGGAAAAGCGCGACGACATCAACATGCACATCACCGTGGACGGCACCACCGACCCCGACTGGAAATACAACGTGGGCTTCGTGCCGCCCATCACCGAACAAAAAGCGCCCCACGGCGATGCCGACAGCTACGCCATCGTCTGCGGCCCGCCCATCATGATCAAGTTCACCCAGCCGGTGCTGGAAAAACTGGGCTACGACCATGACCACATCATCCTGTCCCTGGAAAACCGCATGAAGTGCGGCATCGGCATTTGCGGCCGCTGCGGCATCGGACGCGAACTGGTGTGCAAGGACGGACCGGTGTTCACCCTGAACCAGATCAATCAGACACCGCGGGAATACTGACCATTCGCCCGGAAACGCCCGGGGGCCGGCAAAGCCGCGCGGCAACGTTCAGGCAATGCCGACGGATCACCCGCACCTGGTCTTTTTCGTATTGACAAGAACCGAGCAATTCGCTATTAGTTTTTCTTTCACACTCCTGGAATAGCACAGGCTGTCAAGCCGGGAATCATATCAATTTGGTAAAGGAGGGTATAAATGCCGACTGTCGAATTTGGTGGAAAATCATTTAACGTGGACGAAGATGGTTTCATTGACGATTACAAAAACTGGTCCCAAGAGTGGGTACAGTACGTCAAGCAACAAGAAGGCATCGATGAGCTCAACGAAGAGCACACCAAGGTCATCGAAGTGCTGCGCGAGTACTATGAGAAAAATGGTATCGCCCCCATGGTGCGCGTTCTGTCCAAAGTGACCGGTTTCAAACTGAAACACATCTACGAGCTGTTTCCGTCCGGACCGGGCAAAGGAGCCTGTAAAATGGCAGGGCTGCCCAAGCCGACCGGCTGCGTCTAAAAGCCATCCCATACCAGATCGCCATCCGAAGGCTCTGCCGTTTCACGGTGGAGCCTTTGTTTTTCGTTGCGAGGCCGACATGGAAATCATCACCCTCAAAACCAACGCCCAAACGGAAATGATCGACATTACCGATCGCGTGCAGGAGGCGCTCGACCGGCAGGGCCCCCGGGACGGCATCTGCATGGTCTACGTGCCCCACACCACCGCCGGGGTGACCATCAACGAAAACGCCGACCCCACCGTGCGTGACGACATCCTCATGGTGCTCAACCAGATGGTCCCCAGCAAGGCCCCCTACCGCCACCTGGAAGGCAACTCCCCGGCCCATGTCAAAGCCTCGCTCATGGGCGCCTCGCAAATGGTCGCCGTGGCCCAAGGCCGCCTGGTGCTCGGCACCTGGCAGGGCATCTTTTTTTGCGAATTCGACGGGCCGCGCACCCGCAAAATTCACGTGACCATCGCCTGATCGGACAAGGAGCCGCACCCCCATGACCCTGGACGGAACCGACAAAGCCATCCTCAACCGCATCCAATCCGATTTCCCCATCGAGTCGCGACCGTACGACGCCGTGGCCCGGGAATTGGGACTGACCGAAGCCGTGGTCATCGAAAGGGTCCGGGCACTCAAGCAAGCCGGCATCATCCGCCGCATCGGCGGCAACTTCGTACCCGACAAAGTGGGCTTTGTCAGCACCCTGTGCGCCGCCCAGGTGCCCGCGGACCGAATCGACGATTTTGCCGCGGTCGTCAACCGCTACCCCGGCGTCACCCACAACTACCAGCGGGACAACCCGTTCAACGTCTGGTTCACCTTCATCGCCCGCTCCCGGGAGGAAATCGAACAGAGCCTGGCCCGGATCGCCGCCGAAACCGGCATCCAGACGATCCTGAACCTGCCGGCCACCAAAGTGTTCAAAATCCGGGCGCAGTTCGACCTCTGA
>JAGTVD010000436.1 GCA_018224505.1 Desulfatitalea sp.
CTGCGCTGGCAATGGCATACGCCAAGGAAAAAAACTTTGAAAAGGCGGAGGCCTGGCGCGATCAAGTGTATGCGGTGGACAGTATGGCCCTGTCCCACATTGTGAGCATCAACGAATGCATCGAAGATGAAAAAAGCGAGTCGCTGACCGGTGAGCTGCGGCAACGGTGGGACCGGTTTTTCAAAGGGCTCTCCTCCGAAGAGGCCAATGCCTTCTTTCTCAGCCTGAATACCTTGTCCGTGGACGCGGATCAACAACTGCTGTGGCAGGGCCAGCCCAATGACCGCCTATACCTGATCAACAGCGGAAAACTGAATCTTTTTCATGACAGCCCCCACAAACGTCTTTTTATCAAGTCGCTGGGGGCGGGGGATACGGTGGGCGAGGACACCTTTTTTTCGGTGAATGTATGCACCTTCGCGGCGACGGCCATGCTCAAATCCCAGGTCAGTTATCTGGACAGGGCGCGCCTGGCAGTCCTCAAACCGCAGTTTCCCCAACTGGTAAAGCACCTGAAGACCATCTGCGAAGCGGGTGGGGGGATCTTTTCCTGGCTGCGTCAAAAAGGCATGGACCGGCGTCAACACAAGCGGATTCACTTTGTGGTTAAAGCCACCTTTCAGGTGCTGCCGACGGACGACCGAACCGCGCCGAGCAGCCCGGTAACGGCCGAAATCTGGGATGTTTCCAAAAGCGGCCTCTCCTTTTATTTCCATGCCAAGAATTCACAAGCGATCCGACGACTGATCGGTCGCACTCTGCAGGTGCGGTTCAGCGTGCCTGTGGGCCGGCAGCAAAAATCGGTGCTTCTGACGGGGCTGGTCCAGGGGGTGCAAAGTCATCCCCTGGATGAGTACAGTGTACACCTCAAATTGCATCGCAATTTCAGCGACGAGGCCATCAATACCATCCGTTTGATCGCCGACGCCTCATGAGGTGTGCCTCGGGCAGTGCCCCCCTATCCGCGCACGTTGAATATTATGGCTGCTGCCACCGCTTCGCCGGAAAAGGGGTCACGGGAGTAGGTTCCTGACAGTTTGATTTCGACGGTCTCCCTCCAAAAGCCGCTGCCGGCGCTCAAGGCGAACTGCAACCCGTCGTCATCCTTGCCTGAAACGGGTTCATCATATACCGTATAGTGGGTCTCCATCCTAAGGAAACCTTTCAGGTCCAGCGGGTTGCGCCAATTGGCATAGCCGCGGTAAAGGTGGTGGTTGTGTACAGGCGACTCACCATCCATGCGGCCGGCCTCGAAGCCCACGCTGCTGCCACCGGCTATGTCGATGGTCAGCAAACCGGCTATGTAGTAAGCCTCTTCCCGCCGCAGCTCATAAGTGTAGCGCCGGCCCCGAACACCAGGTCGCACCGGACTGTTGGCCCCTTGCCATACAATATCGCTGCCGGCGATTTCCACCATCTCGTTGCCATTGGTGATAAACCGGAAACGGTTCACCTCGCCCCGGTATCGCTGGGAAAAGTCGCGATACTGGAAATTCTGGTAGGTGGGTGCGAACCGAAGGCCGTATAAGCCCAGCCGCGCCAAATAACTGTGATCGCGCCACGTGCGGCCGGCCACACCGTAGCCGGACAGTCCACTGAGCGAGAAACGGTCGTTGGCATGGATATTCAAATGGGCCGCTGCTTTTGCATCGCCATCTTTCTCGCCCTGGTAGGAAAACGCGACCGCGTAGTGATCGCTGCCATGGAAGGTGGCCCTGCCGCCATAAACCATTGAGCCGCCTTTGCCTTGGGGCTCGACCAGAGAAGGCGGCAGGCCGGCAAAGAGCGTGGTGCTGATATGGGTTCCCCAGTTGGTGGTGAACCGCATGGCATCGAGCCTGGTCGGGGTGATGCCATCCCGGACCAGCTGGCGGCCGAGGTTCAGGCTGAGTTGGCTTTTGGGTCGGGTATACTGTAAATATCCGAGGCGCAGGCCCACCTGACGGACGCCTTGGCGTGTGATTTCGTGGAGGGGCCGCTCGAGGCTCCAGGCATTCATGTGCAACGACCAACCGCCGACAGGGGTGTCGTCAGGTTTTGGAGAATGGGGCTTGTGGACTGGGAGTACATAGTGATATTCGCTGCGCACCGCGCCGTTGCGCTCCCGGAAGCTTTCCCGTTTGAAAGTTCTTTCGGCCCGCAACGATCCATCGGCGTAGACGCAGAATGCCATGGCTGTTACCAGCAGCAGAGCGGCGGCACCGATAATCAAAGAGCGAAATCTGTTCAAAACGAGTAACCCCCATTGCAGATCGAGATATCATTATATGAGCAAGCACTATGCCACTGCCCCGATGCGCTTGGATGCCATCCGGAAATGTTGGTAACGCTCGGTTATAATGTTAAATATGTATGAATGGTTAAAAGGGAGAGGGGTGCCCGCCGGAAAAAAGTGTCGAAATTAATTGCAACCGAAGTTATATAATAGTGCACAACCCCTTATGGAAATCCGCATTGGATAGGGACGTTAACAATGCCGAAACAACAGTGGAAACCCGGCACCATGATCTACC
>JAGTVD010000437.1 GCA_018224505.1 Desulfatitalea sp.
ACGTTACGCGGCTGAACGGCTGGCACCGGGGGCGTCGATGCCGGCGCTTCTCGGCATATTGGAAATAGCTGCATCACCAAGAAAGCCGGACAATTTAAAAATTTATGGACGCCCCCAGCTCAACGCGACCGGCAAACGACACCCATCGGCAGACGGCTGCAGGTGGTTGCTAACAGGGCTCGGAAGTCGGCGAGCAGAGCACAAATCCTTCACCATACCAGGAGTCCTTAAAGTCGATCAGCGTATTGTCGAACAACGCCTTATCATGCGTCTGATAGACGATTTCGATGCCTTTGCAATGGACCACTTCGTCGTTTGTACGCGGTTCATCCAGAACCATTCCCAAGCGGGGACCAACTCAGCCGAAGCCTTGCCGGATTAGACGAATGGATCTGGCCGAGGCCCGCTCTATAATGTTGAGGAGTCTCTTTCTAGCGCTTTCGGTAATGGTGATTTCGATCATCTGATTTTCCTTACGCAGGTGTACTTGGCCTTCTTGTTTTCGGGATTGGCGCCTCTGGCCGGCATAAAAGATGAACGGCATAACGGCGACGCACAATAAATTTGGCTCTCTCTTCATGCCTCGGATAATGAAGTGACGAAAGGCAGGGCAAGGCGCCCACTACTTTGCCTCAAGAAAGAGATGCCGCAGTCTGTTCTGGGTTGCTGAATCGATATCCAAGCCCTCGGAGAAATATGCTTCGATTTCTCCGTAACGCTTTTCCATCTCGTCGAAAGATGCTTCTAGATATTCAGCCTTCACGCCGAAGGTCACGAGCGGAATATTACGATCGCCTCCTGATGCAGCAAAGTGATCGATGACACCCTTAAACTGAGGGAAGGCGTATTCGTTATTGCGCAAAAAATCCTCCATGACCGTTTCCCTAATTACGCCGAGCAGCGTGAGTAGTGCGGCGGAAGCCCATCCGGTTCGATCCTTGCCGCCCGTGCAATGGAAAACCGCAGGCAGCTTCCGAGAATCGGATAGTGATGTAAAGAGTACACGATAGGATTCTCTGGCACTTGGCAATGCAATGAATTCACGATAGCCCTCGATGAATTGCGCCTCGATCCTGCCATCGCCGAGTGCCGCATTTGCTTTCTTCGGTTCGACCAACAGTGCCTCCAGATTTACCGCTGCTGCGGTTTTGGAGTCGGCCAGCACATTCAAATGCGCGCGGTGTGCGACGTGTGGCATCTGGTCGGGTTTAAGCTTGCGCTCTGAAGCAGTTCGCAGGTCGTAGACGTTCTTCAGACCCACGGACGCCAGCTGCGCAATCGCCTCTGTGCACATCGGATTGAATACCCCGGAGCGGTAGACGAGACCGCGTGCCACGGTCAAACCGTCCACGGTCTTGTACCCGCCGACGTCGCGAAAGTTGGGTACCGCAGAAATTCCCAATGCGATGCCCATGCTTTGGCCCGGCTCGAGTTGTGGCAGGGATGCCGTGTTCGCCTGAAGGACAACCAATGGGGCCGTAACAATCATTGTGGCCATCACTGCGCTTGCGAGTAAAGCTTGAACCCTATTCATCGTCTCGGCTTTCTATTAACCGGGCATCGCATAGCTGCTTGCCTGAAGGATGATGCCGGCATTTTCATTTGTGCAGCCCGAATAACAGCAGGCTTTGATGTGCACCAACGGCAGTGGCCGACGGTGCGGCTATGATCGATGAATCGATACCTGATCATGGGCCGAGGATACGGGGATACACTGTGAAGGTCAACGGGATTCTTAGCGGGCGCGGCTTTATGCGTCCGCGGGATTCAATAATCACCCTTGGCTCGATGCCGCGGATGATGACGTGTTGTAAGGCGCCAGGTGCCGGCCAGGAATGGCGCCTCAGTTCAGAAGGATGGTAATAGGCGAAACGACAGGCCGCATGACCGGTCTCAAGGCACTATATGCGGTGAGCCATCCTGGCACAAAGCGCAGCCACCGGGAACCGTCCGGGGGAACGCCGGTCACAGGGCGATCATTTCTTCCCTGGCCGGGCCTCATCGCCCCAGACCTGATTCAGGCGCGCATAGCGGCGGCAACTGGTTACATAGTATCGGTAACGCAGCGGATTCTTCTGATAGTAGTTCTGGTGGTACTCTTCCGCCGGGTAGAACGTAGTTCGGTCGAGGATCTCGGTGGCGATCGGCTGCGCAAAGCGCCCGGATTGCTCCAATTCTTCCTTTGATGCCAAGGCCGCCCGGTATTCGTCCTCGCCGCCGACAAATATGGCTGCCCGGTAAGGGTCGCCCCGGTCGCAGAACTGCCCCCCGCCGTCGAGCGGGTCGACATTGCGCCAGAAAACGTAGAGCAGCTCCTCGTATGAGACCCGCGAGGGATCGTACGCGACCAGCACGCTCTCGTAGTGCCCGGTGCCGCCGGCGACCACCCGTTCATAGGATGGATTCTCGACATGGCCCCCCGCGAAGCCGGACGTGGTGGCGACAACACCTTCGACGGCATCGAACGCCTCTTCGACGCACCAGAAGCAGCCCCCCGCAAACAGGGCCGTGGCCCGTTGCTCATCGTCGGCGAAGCCGGTTGCAGGGACAAGCAAGCAGGCCAGCAACAGGACAGGGAACCACAACAGTCCCCGAATCGGTATCATGGTTGGATTCATATCTCAGCCTCGCAATTGTGGCAGCGGCTCGGCGACCGGCACGAAGCGCAGGGCGAGCCCGTTGTTGCACCAGCGTTGACCCGTGGGTCGGGGGCCGTCTTCAAACACATGCCCCTGGTGCCCGCGGCAGCGGATGCAGTGGTATTCCGTGCGCACCATCCAGAGCTTGCGATCCTCCTGCGTGCCCATATGACCTTCGAAGGGCTGGTAGAAGCTCGGCCAACCGGTGCGACTGTCGTATTTGGTGTCAGAGCTGAACAGCGGCAGGTTACAGGCCGCGCAGACGTAGGTGCCATCCTCGTAGAGCTTGTCCAGCGGACTCGAGAAGGGGCGCTCCGTCCCGTCGCGGAACAGGATATCCCAGGCGGCGTCGGAGACGTGGTCGCGCCAGAACGCCGGGTCGTGGGTGAGGGGTCCGAGGTCCCAGGAACGATCGGTCACGGGATGAAACTCGCGCACTTTGGCATTGCCCATGGCCGCGCCCGCAGGCAACATCAGGCTTACACCCGTTCCGAGAGTGAGTAGTAGAAAGTCACGACGATTCATATTTGCCTCCCTGTCTTCCATATATCGAAAGATGTTGGGCCAGTTGGCGTCAGCAGCTCTTATGTGGCCGTCAATGTCCTTTTCCCGGCGGCGCTTCACCCGCAGGCCGGCATGGAGGCGGCGCTTTCCATCGACGATATGCCATGCCTCCGGTAGGGTCGCCGCGGCATAGTTCCCGGCTGCAGCCCTGGCGCACCAGCCCCCGTAATGCGGCGCACAGGCTTCCGGGTTCCCGGCGAACATGTCGCGCTGCCTGGCACCGGCGAAATGCCACTAGGCACCGCGCCACTCATGGGTGTGATTCGCAGCGCCCTGCACGGGCTCCCCGGCCTCGAAACAGGCAACCGCATCCGTGCCGCCCAGCGCCACACCGTCCTTAAGATAGTTCCTTCCCTCTGCACTGGCAATCGCCGGCAGCAGGATGGCCGCCGGCATTCCGCGGATCGGTTTGATCCAGATAGACATGGTACGCCTCCCAGGTACCTGAAGGCGCACAGATGGGCATCCAGAAAATGCCTTTGTCAGCTTCCTGTTTCTTCCATGATCTTCATACAGACAGCCTCTTGTGTCAGTCCGGCACACTCAATGCTGATGTCTGCATACTTACGGTACAGTGGGACGCGTTCCTGAAACAACTCGGCAAAGCTCTGGTCAGCCGGTTTTGCGAGGCCCCTCTTCCCGAAATCAGCCACCCTTGATTGCAGCATGAGCATGTCCACATCAAGGAAGATGACCAGACCGCCTGACTTGAGGTAAGCCATGGCTGCGTCACTGTAGATCGCACTGCCACCGGTGGCGATGACGTGGTTGTGGACGACAATGCCGAGGAGGACCTCCTCTTCGATCTTCCGCAGCGCAGCGTATCCGTCTTTATCAACAATGTCCTGCAATGTGCGTCGGTGTGACGTTTGGATCAGCACGTCCGTATCCACGAAGTCCCGCGATGTCATCTTCGCAAGGATCACCCCCACCGTGCTCTTTCCTGAACCGGGCATTCCGATCAATACAATGTTTGAAGCTGTCGCTGTCATCATTCGTAAAACCCCACGGGCCGGCTCACCTGCCGGAAGAGGAATACAGGGGATGCAAATGGTACGATGTTTGTTAAGCGCCCTTGTCCGAAACGGCCGTCGTGACACGCCCCTTCAGGTCAGAGTGTAGGTGAAGGTTGGCCCAAGAATTCAGAATGGAGGCCGGCATTTTGTGCTGCAACCAACTGTCTTCTATCTGCTGTTACAAAAATATCTGCCTTCCATTCAAGTGCACATGCCACATGTAGCGCATCCATTGCGCGCAGCACATTTTTTTCTAACAATTTTAGAGCACTGGAAATTACAGAGGGGGTAATTTGAAGAATAACTGCATCTCGCACATCGTTTAGCAATTGATTCTTCACTGCTTTGTAATCCGCAAGATCCAAAACACTCTCCCTTTTTCGGCGGTTGAGTCCGGAAACCACCTCAGGAACCAGAATGATACAAAGAGCCAATTCAGAAGCGTTTTCAAGAATATTATCCAGTCTTTCGCTACCGACTTCCTGGATATATCGTTTTGCAAGTGCCGATGAATCCAGAACCAGTTTCATATGGAAGGCTCACGATCTTCCAATATGGCCGTGGACAAATCGCTACCTTGAATTTGCAATCTCATACTGGGTTGTTTCCAAGCCGGTTTTTTTTGGGGCCTGTCTGAAAATGGAATTATTTCAGCAACTGGCTTTCCGCGTCGAATTAAGACAAGCGTTTCTCCATGCTC
>JAGTVD010000438.1 GCA_018224505.1 Desulfatitalea sp.
CAGCCGGGCCGTCGGCAATCCCCTTGTCCCGGGGCGCGAAGGGCAGCAACACCGTCTCTTCGCGCACCACGCCGCCGGCCCAGATGCCCGCTGAAGGGAAGGTGCGGTCGAACACCACCACCTCACGCCCCTCGGTTTCCACAGCCGCCCACACGCTACGGATGCCACTCTTGGCATCGGCCACGTGCAGGGTGAGGGTCTGCTGAGCCCCCAGGGCGGGGCGATCCAATGCCAGGGTCACGGTGGGCGGTTGCCCTTCCAGGCGGATAAAGAGAAAGACCGCCAGCGCCAGGATGATCAGCGCCAGCAGCACTAACGGCCAGCGTCGGGATGTATTCTTTTTAGTATTCAATGGTTTAACGACTCCTCAATTTAGAAAATCAAACTATGATCATTACCAGCTCCGCACTTGTGAATCAAGGCAAAGTTTCCCAACTTGACTTTTGGGGGGTGCCGGTCTAAATGGAAGCAATGCAAACTATTGTACACATAGAAAAACTGCGCATCGGGCAGGGCATGCCGCTGGCCATCATCGCCGGCCCCTGCGTGATCGAGAACGAGGACATCACCCGCCGGATCGCCGCCGATTTGAAAGATCTGGCCGAACGTTTGCATATCCCCCTGATCTTCAAAGCCTCTTTTGACAAGGCCAATCGCACCTCCATCCATTCATACCGCGGTCCCGGTTTGACCGAGGGGCTGCGCATCCTCGGGCGTATCCGCACCGAACTGGACCTGCCCGTCCTTTCCGATGTGCACGAAGTTTCCCAGGTGGCGGCTGCCGCCGGGGTGCTGGACGTCTTGCAAGTGCCGGCCTTTCTGTGCCGCCAAACCGATTTCATTCTGGAAGTGGCCCGCACCGGCAAACCGATCAACATCAAGAAAGGGCAATTTCTGGCCCCCTGGGACATGGCCAACATAGTGGAAAAAATCGCCTCGGCGGGCAACCGGCAAATCCTGCTCACCGAGCGCGGCGCCATGTTCGGATACAACAACCTGGTGGTGGATTTCAGGGGTATCCCCATCATGCAGCAGCAAACCGGCCTGCCGGTGGTTTTCGACGCCACCCACAGCGTTCAGCTGCCCGGCGGCGCCGGCAAAAGCTCCAGCGGCCAGCGGGAACACGCCCCGGTGCTGGCCCGTGCAGCGGTGGCCGCCGGTGCCGACGCCGTCTTCATGGAGGTGCATCCCGACCCGGACAAGGCCCTCTGCGACGGCCCCAACTCACTGCCGCTGGCAGGCCTCGAAACCCTATGGCGCCAGCTTCAGGCGATCCATCAAACCGTGCACACCGGAGATCTTTGAACCATGCCGATGGAACGACTCGATGCCATTCGACTGCTCCTGCTGGATGTGGACGGCGTACTGACCGCCGGTGAGATCATCTACGCTGACAGCGGGGAGCAGCACAAAATATTCAATGCCAAGGACGGCGTGGGCATTCGCATGCTCAAAGCGGCCGGCATCCACGTGGGCATCGTCACCGGCCGCTCCGGGGAGGCACTGCTGCACCGCTGCCGCAACCTGGGCATCGATCTGGTATTCGACGGCGTCCGCGACAAAGCGCAACTACTGGACCCGATCACCGCGCAAACCGGTATCGGTGTCGAGCAGATCGCTTTTGTGGGCGATGACCTGCCCGACCTCAGCATTATGCGCAAGGTGAAGCTGGCGGTGGCGGTGGCCGATGCCCACCCCGCCATACGCGACGCAGCCCATATGATCACCGTGGCCGGCGGCGGACGGGGGGCGGTACGCGAGGTGTGCGACGCCATCCTGAAGGCCCAGGGTCGGTGGGACGAAATGGTCCAGACGTTGTTCCATGGCTGATCGCAGAAGCCTGCTCAAATGGATATTAACCGCCATTGCGGCCTTGGCTTTGGTCGTTTTAATTGCGGTCTTCATTCAATTCCGCCGCCAGCAAAACGAAATTGTGGTGCCGCTGCCCGACGCGGCGACCCGGAGCCTTATGCGCCTGGTCCGCCTGCACCAGACCGCCACCAAGGAAGGCCAGGTGCAGTGGGAGCTGGATGCCGACGCGGCTGAACTTGAAACCGGCAGTGGCCGGATGATCCTGACATCGCCGGTGGTGGTGTTCCATACCGATGGCGGGGAAACGGTCCACCTGACAGCCGCCGAAGGGGTGCTGGATACGCGCACCAACGATATGGAAGCCAGCGGTAATGTTCAGCTGCGGGACGACCGATATACACTGAAGACGGAGGCGCTGATCTACCTGCATGAGGCGCGCCGCCTGCGATCGGATGTACCGGTATATATCCATGGCGCGGTGTTCGACTTGCGCGCCGATACCATGGAATACGATCTGGATGCCAACCAGGCGCAATTCGTAGGACATGTGGAAGGACATCTTTATGAAGATTTGGCCATCCGCTGAGCAAACGACGGCCCGTGCCATCGCCCTCCGGGCCATGGCATGGCTGATCGGCGGCCTCTTGGCAACAGGCATCGCCCTGGCGGCGGAACCCGCCGCCGACACAAAGGCGGCCGACGCCATTCACATTACCGCCGACCGCCTCATCTCGGACAGCAACGCCCGCACCGCGGAATTTATCGGCAATGTCCGGGCGGTTCAGGATCAAACCATCATCACCGCCGACCGGCTCAAGCTGACCTACCGGGAAGGTGGCGGGGGACCGGAGGGGGTCGGCACCAACAGCCTCGACACCATCGAGGCATCCGGACGGGTCCGTATCACCTTCGACAACAGAGTTGCCGTCAGTGAAAAGGCGGTCTATACTACAGACGATAAAAAACTGGTGCTGACCGGGCCCGAATCGCGGATCACCAGCGGCAAAGATGTCATCACCGGCACCCAGATCACCTTCCACCGCGAAACGGGACGGGTGGAGATCGTGGGGGATGACCAGAATCAGGTCAAAGCCACCATCCATTCCGAGGAAAGTGGCTTGAACTGACCGCATCGAGCTGATATAGCGGCACGTCTGGAGCGACCGGACGGCCAACGGATCAAACATGACCACCCTGTCCATCCAACAACTGGCAAAAAGTTACGGCGGCCGCCAGGTCGTGAAAACCGTCAGCCTGATGGTGCAATCGGGACAGGTGGTGGGCCTGCTGGGCCCCAACGGTGCCGGCAAAACCACCACCTTTTATATGGCAGTGGGCATGGTGCGTCCGGATGCCGGCAAAGTGATGCTGGATGACGAGGATATTACCGCCTGCCCCATGTATGTGCGGGCGCGCAAGGGGGTGGGCTACCTGCCCCAGGAAGCATCGATTTTTCGCAAATTGACGGTGGAGCAGAACATCCTGGCCATACTGGAAACCATGCGCCTCGCCAAAAGCGAGCAAAAAGATCGCGTCCGGGACCTGTTGGATGAACTGGGCATCCGACATCTGGCCCACCAACGGGCCGGCTCGCTCTCGGGGGGGGAACGCCGCCGCCTGGAAATCAGCCGGGCCCTGGCCACGCGACCGGCCTTTATCCTGCTGGATGAACCCTTTGCAGGTATCGACCCTCTGGCCGTGGCCGATATCAAAAAGATCATCGGCCATTTGAAACAGCGCGACATCGGCATATTGATCTCCGACCACAACGTACGGGAAACATTGGAAGCATGTGACGAAGCATTTATTCTGGCCGCAGGCGAAGTGATCGAGTCCGGCCCGCCGGCAAAGATCGCAAACAGTGAAATCGCCCGGCGCATCTATTTAGGGGACGAATTCAGGTTGTAATAATGGCCATTGAACTACGACAACAACTGAAACTGACCCAGCAGCTGATCATGACGCCCCAGCTGCAAATGGCGATCAAACTGCTGCAACTCTCCCGATTGGAGTTGATGGACGCCATCCGTCAGGAGTTGGAGGAAAACCCCACACTGGAAGAGACCCAGGAATCGCTCTCAAGGGATCAGCTGGGCCAGGATGAGCAGCAACCGGAGCCCACGGTTGAAAAACCCAAGGAGATAACCATCGAGGAGAAAATCCCCGGTGATATCGACTGGAGCAACTACATTGACGAGTACAATTCGCCCGGCCGCATGCGAATGGAAACCGAGGAACGGGACGCCCCCCAGTACGAAGCGTTCATTTCCCACAAGGAATCGCTGACCGACCACCTGCTCTGGCAACTGTTGATGGCCGACCCCAGCGCCGAAGAAAAACGGATCGGCAGCCTGATCATCGGCAACCTGGACACCGACGGCTACCTGAAAACCAGCGCCGCGGAACTGGCCGAACAGGCCGGTCTGACCGAGGAAGATATCGAAGAGGTGCTCTTTCTGCTGCAAAGCTTCGACCCAATCGGCGTATGCGCCCGCGACCTAACCGAATGCCTCTTGCTGCAAGCGCGCCACCTGGGGTTGCAGAACACCCTGATCACCGACATCATCAGCGGCCACCTGAACCACCTTGAAAACAAAAACTACAAAGCGATATGCCGGGCCTTGAAAGTGACCCTGGAAGAGGTCATCGCCGCCGTCAACGTCATCACCCAGATGGAACCCAAACCCGGTCGGCAATACAGCTCTGATGAGCCCCAGTACATCACCCCGGACATCTACGTGCACAAAACCGAGGATGGGTTTGCCATCGTAATCAACGACGACGGACTGCCCAAACTCAAAGTCAACACCTTCTACAAGCAGGCCATCACCCGGGACAAAGATGTCGGCGGCAGCGCCCGCAACTACATCCAGGACAAACTGCGATCCGCCGCCTGGCTGATCCGCAGCATCCACCAGCGCCAGAAAACCATTTACAAAGTGATGGAGAGCATCCTCAAATACCAGGGCGACTTTTTCGACAAGGGTATCACTCACCTGAAACCCATGGTGTTGCGCGACGTGGCCGAGGATATCGGCATGCACGAATCGACCATCAGCCGGGTTACCACCAACAAATATGCCTACACCCCCCAGGGGATTTTCGAACTGAAGTATTTTTTCAACAGCTCCATCAAACGGGTTCACGGAGAAGCCATCGCATCAGCCAGCGTGCAGGAAAAAATCCGTCGCC
>JAGTVD010000439.1 GCA_018224505.1 Desulfatitalea sp.
AGTGGTGGGGAGAACATTTCCACTGTCGAGGTGGAGAATGTCATTTACAGACACCCGGATGTCATGGAGGTGGCCGTCATTCCCATCCCCGATGAAAAGTGGGGTGAGGTCCCCAAGGCATTTGTGAAAGTCAAACCGGGAACGAACCCGACGGCGGAAGATATCATTAGTTTCTGCAAAGAAAATCTGGCACGCTTTAAGGCCCCTAAATCGGTCGAGTTCGGCGAATTGCCCAAAACCGCCACCGGGAAAGTCCAAAAATTCAAGTTGCGCGAAAAAGAGTGGGCCGGACGGCAACGCCGCGTCAACTGACGTTTGGGATCGAAGATCAGCAGGAACAGGTGCACGAGGTGACCGCACCTTGGAAATACCCGCGCAAGATCGATTTTGATAAGGCACTGCCGAAAACGGTCAGCGGTGAGATCCGACGGATCGACCTGCGCAAAGCGGAACGAGGCAAAAAACAAACAAGGAGGGTTGTGCTATGTTCAAAGGGATGCCAAAAATTTTTTGGATCGGCATGGGACTAATCTATGGGTGGTGCTTTCTTTTCATGTTTCTGGAGATGACCATACCCGGCCTTCCCCTGAAAATTTTTCTGGGAGTTCCGGCGGCCTTCATTTACAATTGGATGTTTGCCCTGTGGTTTATCCCCATTCTGGTTTCTTACCTGTTTTTTTCTTTCGAGGAAAGACGGGAAGCCCAGAAGGAAAAGGAGGTGAAATAGCATGAACGTCAATCCGATCGTCATATTGGGGGCAGTGCTCTACTTCGCGGTGATTTTCTATATCGGCTGGTACTCGCGCAAAGCCAGCATGGACGCTTCCGACTACTATGTGGCCGGTCGCAAGGTGGGCGCTTTTGTTAACGGAAGCGCCCTGGCCGCCACATACTTTTCACCGGCCAGCTTCCTGGGTCTGCCGGCCTTCATCTTTTTATTGGGCTATCCCTTCTGGTGGGCGCTCACCGGAATCATCGCCGGTCTGCCCATTGCGACCTTATTGACGGCGGCGCCGCTGCGCAAGTATGCACCGACTTCATTCACCGACTATTACGCAGACCGCTATGATACTAAATGGATGCGGCTGATCGCCGCTATTCCAACCTTCATCGCCGGCATCGCCTATGTCACTCTGTCTATCATCGGCACGGCCCTTTTCATGCTGGCCATATTGAAAGTCGATTTCGCCGTGTCGGTCATCATCGCCACGGTTGTCATCTATGTTTATATCTACTATGGCGGCATGGTCGCGACGACCTTTTCCACAGCATTCCAGGGCGTCGCCATGACCGTCGCTTCGGTGACGGCGGCGATATACGTCATCGCCAACTACGGCGGCCTCAACGGCCTGACGGAAGCGGTGCTCGCCAATTCGCCGACTTTCTTCAATCTGCCGTACGTGGCGGAAAAAGCATCCCACCCGATCATGAGCATGTGGTCCGGCGTGGTCGGCTTCTTCTTTGTCTGGCATTTCGGGTTTTCGGCCATGCCGTATACGGTGGTGCGCTTTTTTACCTCCCAGGACATCAAGTCGGCCCGCCGCAGCGTCTTCTGGGCGGTCATCATCGGCGGGGCGATGTACTGCGGACTGGTCATCATCGGTACGGGTGCGCGGGTTCTGATCGAAAGCATGCATCCCCTCATGCAACTGGAAAACGTTACCAGCGCCATTACCCTGCTCGCACACATGAAGACGACTTACGGTGTGGCCGGCGCAGCTGTGACGGACTACTCCATGATCGCCGCGGTCGAAGCGCTGAAGAGCCCCTTCCTGCTGGCGGTGGTCGCCGCCGGCGGCCTTGCCATCTCCATGGCCACGGCCGCCGGCTGGGTTATGGTGCTCAACATCCTGATGGGCCGGGACATGATGGGCAAAGTCATGGGCAGCAAACTGCCGGAAGAAAAACCGGTGCTGATCACCCGCATCATGACCACTGTGGTCCTGCTGATCTCCATGGGGCTCTCTTTCAGTCCGCCGGCGCTGGTTCTGGATATTTCCGGTGCGGCCTTCATCGTTATTCTCTGTTCGGTCGGGCCGCCGCTGGTCCTGGGCATCTGGTGGACGCGCGCCACCACCACCGCAGCAGCCCTTAACATCATTGTTATGACCTTTTGTTCCACCTATGCCTGGTTGTTCGCCCATTACAAGCTGGGAAGCGCGCATTGGTTCTTTTTGTCGGATGCCGCCAACAAAATTTCCGCGCCCCATCAGTTCTACTGGGTGTTTATAGGGTTCATTTTCTTCATTGTGGTCAGCCTCATTACAAAACCGTGCTCGGATGATGTCATTCAGAAGTACTCTCTGGACATTCGTCCCCAAACCGAGCTCAAAAAATACAAGTCGCTTTAATGTTCACAGCCCGGCCGGCGCTCCTCCCGGCCGGGCATTTCAATTCCAAAACAAGGAGAACCTCATGGCTGTTCCTCAGTTCGATCTCGGCAAAACCACCATCGGCGAACTCGTCGATATCGACGCCGAACAGTTCGGCGATTCAAAAGCCCTTCATTACCCGAAACTTGGCATCCAATACAATTTTCGCGAATTCCGCAGCCTGATGAACGATGTGGCCAAGGGATTCATGGCGCTCGGCATTCAGAAGGGCGAGCATATCGCTATCTGGGCCAACAATGTGCCCGAATGGCTTTACACCCAGTTCGGAACCCCAAAAATGGGTGCAATCCTCGTAACGGTCAACACAAACTACCGGGCCTTTGAACTCGAGTACCTGATGAAACAATCGGATTCCACCACCCTGATCATGATCGGTGGTGTCAAGGAGAAAACCGAGTATATCGATGTGGTCAACCAGGTATGCCCCGAACTCAAGGCGTCCGAACCCGGCAACCTCAACTGCGCCAAACTGCCGAAGCTCAAGAACGTGATTTTCATCGGTGAAGAAAAGCATCCCGGCATGCTCAACTGGAGCGAGGTGATGGCCATGGGAAGCCGCATTACGGATGAGCAGCTCGCGGCACGGCAGGCTTCCTGCAAACCGGATGATGTGATCAATATGCAATACACCTCCGGGACCACCGGTTTCCCCAAAGGGGTCATGCTGACCCATACCAACCTGATCGGCAACGCACTATCGATGGCCGAATGCATGCGGCTGACGTCCGAGGACCGGTTGTGCATTCCGGTGCCGTTCTTTCACTGCTTCGGGTGCGTGCTGGGCACCTTGACCTGCATGGTGTCGGCCGCCTGCATGTGTCCGGTTGTTGCGTTTAATCCCGTCGATGTATTGCAAACCATCGAGGCCTGCGGCTGCACGGCCGTTCACGGCGTTCCGACCATGTTTATCGCCGAATTGGAGGAAATGGCTAAAAATCAATATAATACAGGCACCCTGCGGACCGGCATCATGGCCGGCGCGCCTTGCCCCATCGAAGTGATGAAAAAGGTGGTGAATGACATGGGGGCCAGCGAAATCTGCATTACCTACGGGCAGACCGAGGCTTCTCCCGGCATTACCATGACGCGGACCGACGATCCGCTCGAGCTGCGCGTTTCGACGGTGGGACGGGCGATTGCCAATGTGGAAGTGAAAATCGTCGATTATGAAACCGGCAAAGATGCGCCGGCAGGCGTACAGGGCGAACTGTGCACGCGCGGTTATCACGTCATGAAAGGCTATTACAATAATGAAGAGGCGACCCTTAAAGCCATAGACAAGGATGGATGGCTTCACACCGGAGATCTTGCTGTGATGGATAAAAACGGTTATGTGAAGATCACGGGACGCCTCAAGGATATGATCATCCGCGGCGGTGAAAATATCTACCCGCGGGAAATCGAAGAATTTCTTTACACACATCCCAAGATCAAGGACGTCCAGGTCATTGGGGTTCCGAGTGAAAAATATGGAGAAGAGGTGGTGGCCTATGTTCAGGTCAAACAGGGCGAGGAGCTGACTTCCGAGGACTTGAAGAAGTTTTGCCAGGGCCAGATCAGCCGCCACAAGATACCGGCTTACTGGGCCTTCGTCAACGAATATCCGACAACGGCCAGCGGAAAAATACAGAAATACAAGCTGCGCAATGATGCCATCCAGCGGCTGGCTCGCGAGGCGGCAGCGGATATCAAAACCGCCTGACTCTGAAGATGTCAATTTCGTGCCGGGGAAAAAACGATAGTAAGAAAAAAAAAGGATAAAACAATGAGTTCCTGTGATACAGCCGTAGACAGCGATAAAAATGAAGAAAAACTGGCCCGCTGGTTGCGCTTTCAGCGGATGTGGTATAATTTTTACCTTTTTGTGGGTGTCGGGATCAATTTTGTGATATATTTCACCAAACCATATGGCCTGGATCCCGGTCAAGACATCTTCTGGGGCGCGTTGATCGGGGCAGGGATACCGATCGGGACCATGCTGCTGGGTACGACCATCCATAAAAAGGTAATTGGGATATGACGTTCAAGCGTTCCGCCGCAGTCCTGGCAATGACGTGCTGGCTTGTGATCCTCGTTTCACTGCCGGCAGTACAGTGCGAAGCGGCGGAGGCGTTATTGGTTTACGACATAAAGACCGATGATGCTTTCACCGGGGAAAAGGAGGCGGTGATGCAAACCGCTTTCACTTCCCGGGCCATGTATGTGGATGTGAAAACCAGGTTCATTGGCAGCTGGATGAAGCGCATTTTCGGCAAGGTCACGGAATCTCGCGACACCACCCACTTCCTTCTGGACGAGCGGCAAATCCACGAAGTGAACTATTCCCGCGGCAATATCAGGGTAACCCCCCTCGATCAGATCGCCGATGTATCCTGGGTTTCCGAAAAAAACGCCCGGCCGGCGGGAGTGGAGGAAATGATCAAGGAACGTTACACCGTTGAACCGGGGCAGTTCCAGATCACCCCTACCGGGATCAATGCCGTCATCAACGGCTTCGAAGCGCAACGGATCGATGCCACCCTGCGCTTGGAAACCTACGATAAAAAGAAAAACGCCAGCAGTATGACATTCATAACGCAAGAGCTATGGGTGTCCAGGGCACTGCCGCAATATCGGGTTTACCAGGCTTTTTTCGGAGCGCTGGCCAGCCAGATGGGCTTGGAAGCGGAGCGGTTGAAAGGGTTGAGTTCGATACTGCAATATTGGGACGGATCCCTGGATCCGATTCGTGACCAGATAAGTGCGAGCGAAGGGCTCCCGGTCAAAAGCGTGACTTCGGTCGAGGCCGTCTACATCAAGAATGTAGGTTCGCCTGAGAGTGAAACGATCCGCAAACAGATCAAGACGGAAACCCTCCTTCTGCAAAGCGTTCAGGACGGAGCAGCGGACAGGAGCGCTTTCGAATTTCCCAAAGAGTTTCAATTTGTCTATGTGAAATGACATATAAAAAAGGGGGTCGCAGTAGATGCCGCAACCCTCTCGGTTTTCTTTTTCTCGCATCCGCGGTTTTAAAAAGCGATCGACGTCTATTACCAGTTCTCAGCCAGAATTTCGAAATAGCCCTGGGGCATAACACAGGCCGGGCATTTTTCCGGCGCTTCGAGTCCGGAGTGCAGATAGCCACAATTGCGGCAGCGCCACACGGTTTTGGATTCGCGTGCAAACGTGCGCTCGGCCAGCAGGTTGGCGGCCAGGTCCCGGTAACGCTTTTCGTGCTGTTGCTCGGAAACGCTGATGGCGTCCCAGGTGTCAGCGGCCCGTTCGAAGCCTTCTTCGCGTGCAATCCGGGCAAATCCCGGATAGAGCTGACTGTGTTCGAAGCGTTCCCCGTCCGCGGCGGCCACCAGATTGTCGTAGGTGCCCTTGATCACGCCGGATGGGAAGCTGCCGGTGATCTCGAGTTCGCCGCCATTGAAGAACTTGAAAAAACGCAGGGCATGCTCGCACTCCTGGTTGGCGGTTTCATCGAATATGTCGGCAATTTGGACCAGGCCGTCCTCAAAGGCCCGCCGGGAAAAATAGGTGTAACGATTGCGGGCCTGGGATTCCCCGGCAAATGAGAGCATCAGGTTGCGGGCGGTTTGGCTGTGGCGGAATTGGGTCATGACGAATCCTTGGGTTTATTCTTCGATTTCTATCGCATCGGCGCCGCACTCTTCAGCTGCCCGGCGAACGAGCGATTCGTATTTTTCCGGTATCAAATCAAACTGGACCACTGAGAGCAACTGGTCTTCATCATACTGGAATACCTCCGGGCACAAATGATTGCAATTCCGATCTCCCATGCATTGTTTGGTGATCCGTGCTTTCATGGTTTCCTCCTTTTTCTGACAGGTAAACAAGATGGATTGACAGGCAAGACGCTGTAAGAACGCCCAAGATACCCTTCATGGGTTTCTCCGGTACATGTATCGCGATGCACGCCTTTGTTGTCACCATAGATCAATCGTATGGTATTTTCAACCATTTGCGATGGCAGAGATGGATTGACAAACCGAAGGGGGCACCGATCTAATCCGGTACCCCCTTCCTTGTTGTGTTGGTACGCGCTTTACGCTTGAAACAGGGCGCAATCCAGGATTCTGCGACTCATGCGATCAGGCGACCCACTCATAGATCTCCAGGGAGGAATGGTCGCAGCATCCGGAGCAGGTCTTGCCGCACCCGGCTTTGATTTCCGATTGGATGACCCTGCCTTTGCGGACCCATTGCACCAGCATGCCGCGCATGGCATCGGGGTCCATGTCGAAATGCACGGCCAGATCGGAAAGCGTCGCCCGCCGGTGGGCCATCAGGTAGTGTTTGATTTCGGAGAGGATCATGGCAATTCCTTTCTTACCGGGCCGGGCGGGGTGCCGCTTCAGCCCGCGTGCGGCTGGCAGGCTCCCGTAACCCGGCTTTGGCCGCCTTGCCCATATAGCGCATGGTTAATACCACGCCGGCGAAGATGGTGGCCATAAGGGCAATCCACACGAGCGAGGACAAGGGATGGCGCATGAGGGTGGCCGCCTGGTAGAACAGGGTCGCCGCCATGTAGGCCAGGCCGGTGGTCCAGGCACCGATAAACAGCGCCCACTTGAGATTGGTTTCGCGGTACACCGCG
>JAGTVD010000440.1 GCA_018224505.1 Desulfatitalea sp.
GTAACGACAAACAGTTTTTATATTGGGATACCTGTATGTACTGGTCCCGACGGCGCTCGGTGCAAGCATCATGCTGTTCATCGCGCTGATCATCAACAACATCCCCAAAACCCGACGCTACCCGGAATTTTGGTACTGACGCCCCTGGGCCATTTCAAAGTCACGGGCCACGCATATCACTCTCAACGGAGAAAGGAGTTGGGCCATGTTCTGTTTTCAATGCCAGGAAACCGCTAAAAACACCGGCTGCACCGTCAAAGGCATGTGCGGCAAGCCGGAGGAGACCGCCAACCTGCAGGATCTGCTGATTTACGTTCTCAAAGGCATCGCCGTTTACGGCGAACAGCTCAAAGCCCTGGGAACCGCGGATCGCGACAACGATGACTTTATCCTCCAAAGCCTCTTTGCCACCATCACCAACGCCAACTGGGACGACGCGCGCTTCACGCACACCATCGAGGAGGCGTTGACCCGCCGTGATCAGATCCGTCAGAAGTTTCTCGACGCCTACAAAGCCCAAAAGGGAGGCGCTTTCGACGGGGCGCTGCCCGAAGCCGCCACCTGGACCGGCGCGCCGGGGACCTTTGCCGAAAAAGCCAAATCGGTAAGCATCTTGGCAACCGAAAACGAGGACGTGCGCTCTTTGCGGGAAATGCTCGTCATCGGCCTCAAAGGCATCGCCGCCTATGCCGACCATGCCGCCATCCTCGGATTCCGCAAACCGGAAATCAACGACTTCATGCACACGGCGCTGGCCTCAACCACCCGTGACTTGAGTTCAGACGAAATGGTGGACCTGGTGATGAAGGCCGGCGAGATCGCCGTAGCCACCATGGCCCTGCTGGACGAAGCCAACACCACCACCTACGGTCATCCCGAAATTTCCGAAGTGAACATCGGCGTCGGCAGCAAGCCCGGCATCCTGATTTCTGGCCACGACCTAAAGGACATGGAGGAGTTGCTCCAACAAACCGAAAGCAGCGGCGTGGATGTTTACACCCATGGCGAGATGCTGCCGGCTAACTACTACCCAGCCTTCAAGAAGTACAAGCATTTCGTCGGCAACTACGGCGGCTCCTGGTGGGAGCAGAACAAGGAGTTCGAAGCCTTCAACGGCGCCATCCTGCTCACCACCAACTGCCTGGTGCCGCTGCGCAAGGACAACACCTACCTGGACCGGCTCTTTACCACCAATGTGGTGGGCTATCCCGGCGCCACCCACATCGCGGACCGGCCGGCCGGCGGCAGCAAGGATTTTTCGGCCCTCATCGCCCGTGCCAAAAGGTGTACGCCACCCACCGAGTTGGAAAGCGGCGCCATCGTCGGCGGATTCGCCCGCAACCAGGTACTGGCCCTGGCCGACAAAGTGGTAGATGCGGTCAAGTCCGGCGCCATCAAACGGTTTGTGGTCATGGCCGGCTGCGACGGCCGCCATAAAACCCGCGCCTATTTCACCGATGTGGCGCAGAACCTGCCCAAGGACACGGTAATTCTCACCGCGGGTTGCGCCAAATACCGCTATATCAAACTCAACCTGGGAGATATCGGCGGCATTCCCCGGGTACTCGATGCCGGCCAGTGCAACGACTGCTACTCCCTGGCGGTCATCGCCCTGAAACTCAAAGAGGTTTTCGGACTCGACGACATCAACAAGCTGCCCATCTCCTTCGACATCGCCTGGTACGAGCAAAAGGCCGTAGCCGTGCTGCTGGCCCTGCTCTTCCTCGGCGTGAAAGGCATGCGCCTGGGCCCCACCCTGCCGGGATTCCTGTCGCCCAACGTGGCCCAGGTGCTGGTGGACAAATTCGACATCAAACCCATTGCAACGGTCGAGGAAGATATCCCCGCCATGATGGCGGGCAAATAACCCAGGACCGGTTTCTCAGTGGAAAAGGAGCGAAAAATGGACCAATGGCGTTGTATCCCCTGTGACTATATCTATAATCCTGCCGAGGGGGACCCGGAAGGCGGCATAGCCCCCGGAACGGCATTCGAAGACCTGCCCGATGACTGGGAGTGCCCCATATGCGGCGTGGGCAAGGAAGATTTTGAAAAAATGGAATAACCCGGAGGTATGATCATGCACATGCGAACCATCAAAGAAAGAATCCATTGGATCGGCGCCGTGGATTGGGATCGACGGCTGTTTGACGCGTTGATCCCCCTGCCCGACGGCACCACCTATAATGCCTACCTGATCGAAGGCAGCGAGCGAACCGCTTTGCTGGACACCGTCGATCCGCCCCTGGCCGAACCGTGGCTGGCCCGGATAGCGGAGGTCCCTAAAATCGACTACATCGTTTCCCACCATGCCGAGCAGGACCATTCCGGCACCATCGGCCGGGTGCTCGAGCACTTTCCCCAAGCCAAGGTGATCACCAGTCCCAAGGCCAAAAGCATGCTCATGGACCTGCTCCGGATTCCGGACGACGCCATTGTCACCGTGGCCGACGGCGAAACCCTATCCCTGGGCGACAAAACCCTCAAGTTCATCCACACCCCCTGGGTGCACTGGCCCGAAACCATGGTCAGCTACCTGGAAGAGGATCGGATTCTGTTCAGCTGCGACTTTTTCGGCTCCCACATCGCCTCCGGCGACCTCTATGTGAAGGATCAGTGCCGGGTGTACGAAGCGGCCAAACGCTATTTCGCCGAAATCATGATGCCCTTCAAAAGCACCATCGCGAAGAACATGGAAAAACTCAAGGGCTATGAGATCCGCATGATCGCCCCCAGCCACGGGCAGATCTACGATCAGCCGGCATGGATCATGGACGCCTACCGCGAGTGGGTCGGCGCACCGCCCCACAACCTGGTCGTACTGCCCTATGTCTCCATGCACGGCAGCACCCAGCAGATGGTCGACCACCTGATTGCCGCCCTGGCCGATCGGGATGTCCGGGTGGAGCCGTTCAACCTGGTCGTCACCGACATCGGCAAGCTGGCCATCAGCCTGGTGGACGCGGCCACCATTGTGGTGGGCACGCCCACCGTCCTGGCCGGCCCCCACCCCCTGGCCGCCTATGGCGCGTTTCTGGCCAACGCCCTGCGTCCCAAAGCCCTGTTCCTCTCCATCATCGGCTCGTACGGCTGGGGCGGCAAAACCGTGGAGACCCTGGCGGGCATGATTCCCAATCTCAAGGTGGAGGTACTGGACCCCGTGCTGTGCAAAGGCCAACCCACGCCCGAAGCGTTCGCGGCACTGGACCACCTGGCCGACACCATCGCCGCCAAACACAAGGGGCTCGGCCTCTTATAAACGCAGATCAGCGGGGCGTCTCCGCTTCTAGTGCGTCCCCATCAGCACCACGGTGATATTGTCCGGGCCGCCTGCACCCAAGGCGGCCCGGATCAGTGCGTCGGCTTTGCCGTTAATGTCCGTCGATGCGCCAACGATGGCGGAAAAGGTCGAATGCCCGATCTGCATGTGAAGCCCATCGGTGGATAGGATCAGCAAATCATGGGGTTGGATTTGCAGCGTACCGGTTTCCGGCCTTGCAAAACCGCAACCCACGCACTGATCCATGACATTCCGCGAGTAATGGGTCAGTGCCTGCTCGGGTGTAATCTCCATTTCCGCCACGAGGAACCGCGCCAGGGTCTGGTCTTCGGTGACTTGACGCAACGAGCCGTTCCGGTAGAGATAAAGCCGGCTGTCCCCCACATGAACCCAGTGGGCCACCCCGTCGCGCACCAACACCGCCAGCAGGGTGCTGCCCATGCCTTCGGCACCAGGGCGGCGCAACCCTTCGGTATATATGGCGCAGTCAATCCGCTGGGCAAGCTTCTTGAGCGCGATCTCCTCATGTTCAGCAGGGATCTCCTCGACATCGGCAAGCGACTGTTTCACGATTTCGGCAGCATTGTTGCAGGCCGGTTCATCGCCCAAACCATCGGCCACGGCCATGAGAATGCCGTTGCCTGCCATTGCCTTTAGCAGATGCCGGTCTTCGTTGGTTGACCGTTGCAATCCCTTGTGACTGATCCCATAACAACGGCGCTTTCCCATGCACAGCGCGGCGGTGTCGGCTTCCGCTATGACGTTTAGGTTCATCGTTAAGCTCCGCTTCCTTTCAACTGGCGCACTATCCTGCTTGCGTTCGCTTCCCGCAGCGCGTGCAAAAACAAGGTCGCATTAACCCTACTGTTGCAACTTTGGGGTTAATCCTGCTGTGGTTCGGCAATGATCACTTCCACACCCAAGGCCCTTGCTTCAGCGCTGAACTTTTCCATCAAACGCTCCATCGCCGGGCGGTTATCCTCCGTATAGCGCAAACTGAATGCCGACAGCGTCTTTTTGGACGACCGCGCCTTAACGGACAC
>JAGTVD010000441.1 GCA_018224505.1 Desulfatitalea sp.
CATCGCCAACTGCCACCCGCTGGACAATGCCACCACCCGCCAGGGCTGCGGCGAAAAAGGAATGATCCACGCCTGCCTCAACGGCGATATCGACAACCACCTGGCCCTCAAGCAACAGTGGGAGCAAGACGGGGACCCCTACCCCGAGGAGATCACCACCGACACCAAAGTGATTCCCCTGCGGATCGAGCACTACCTGCGCCAGGGGCAGCCGGTGGAAGAAGCGTTTCGCCTGGCGGTCAACGATTTCGAAGGCTCCCACGCCATTGCCATGCACACCGACCTGGCGCCCGGCAAATTCTTCCTGGCCCAGAAAGGCAGCGGCCAGGCGGTATTCGTGGGCCTGGCCCGGGACCACTATCTGGCCACATCGGAAGTGTATGGTTTCGTCGAGCAAACCGATAGCTTTCTGAAGCTCAACGGTGAAAAGATCGTTGCGGGGCGCAGCGGCCCCACCCAGGGGCAGATCTTCATTCTCGACCAGCAGAGCGCCGGCGGCCTGGACGGCATCCGGGCCTGCTACTACGACGGCACGCCGATCACCCTGGGCCCGGAAAATATCCAGCGCACCCATATCACCTCCCGTGACATCGATCGCCAGGACTTCCCCCACTTCTTTCTCAAGGAAGTTTCCGAGGCGCCGCGCTCGGTAACCCGCACCCTGCAAAACCGCTGGAAAATCGACAAGGACGCCCCCGACAACTACGCCATCACCCTGCCCGAAAGCGCATTTCCCCAGCGCATCATCCAGGCCCTGGCCGACGACCGGGTGCGCCGCGTCTACTTCATCGGCCAGGGCACCGCCGGCATCGCGGCCCAGGCCATCTCCGACATTCTCAATCACTATCTCAACGAGCCCACCCTGAAAATCAGCGCCCTCAAGGCCTCGGAACTCAGCGGGTTTCAATTGGACAGCGCCGGCAACCAGGGGGGCATGGCCGACGCCCTGGTCATCGCCATCAGCCAATCCGGCACCACCACCGACACCAACCGCGCCGTGGACATGGTGCGTGCGCGGGGCGCCTTGACCCTGGCCATCGTCAACCGCCGGGATTCGGACCTGACCTTCAAAGTGGACGGCGTCGTCTACACCAGCAGCGGCCGGGACATCGAAATGTCGGTGGCCTCCACCAAGGCATTCTACTCCCAGATCGTGGCCGGCGCCTTGATCAGCCTGAAAATCGCAGCGGTCAAACAGCGTCGCTCGGCCACCTTCGTGGCCAATGAAATCAGATCCCTGCTGGAGCTTCCCGACCAGATGCGGCAAGTGCTGGCCATGGGCGAAGCAATCCGCAAGTCGGCCGAACGCCTGGCCCCCACCCGCACCTACTGGGCCACCGTGGGCAGCGGACCCAACAAATCCGCCGCCGACGAAATCCGCATCAAGCTCAGCGAGCTGTGCTACAAAACCATCTCCTCGGATTACGTGGAAGACAAAAAGCACATCGACCTGTCCGCCGAACCGCTGATCCTGATCTGCGCCGCCGGCGCCCCGAGCACGGTGATCGGCGACATCGTCAAGGACACGGCCATCTTCCGGGCCCACAAAGCCGCACCGGTGGTCATCGCCGACGAAGGCGAGAACCGCTTCGACGCCTATGCCGAAGACGTGTTTTCGGTGCCCGCCGCCCCCGCCCATCTGGCGCCCATCCTCAATACCCTGGTCGGACACCTGTGGGGTTATTACGCCGCCCTGGCCATCAACAACGGCTCGCGCTTTCTGCACGACTTCCGCGAATCGATCAAAAACAGCGTCGACCAGTATGCCCGCGACGGCCTGGATGTCTACGAAGTGGTGCTGGAACAATCGTTCCGCGAACAGATTGCCCAATTCTACACCGATTTGCGCCGCCGCCTGACCACCGGACAGCTGCCCAGCACCATCCGTCACGCCGCCGACCTGCTGCTGCTGCTCAAATACCTGACCGGCCGGCTGCCGGTGGCCGACTTCGAAATGGACTTCGGCAAACGCGGCACCGCGCTGAACATGCTCGACAGTCTGTTCCAATTCCTGGGTGAATCCATCAACGGGCTGTCGCGACCGGTGGACGCCATCAAACACCAGGCCAAAACCGTCACCGTGGGCACCAGCCGCATCAGCGAAAAGATCGAAGGCATTCTGTTCGAATCCCTGGAAGCCCATGGCATCAGCGCGGCCCAGCTCAACAACCGCAACATCCTGGTACTCCGGAACCTGCAGCGCATCGTGGCCGGGATCCACGGATCCATCCTCTACCGCATCGACCAGCTCGACCTGCTCGGCGAGCCCACCGATACCACCACCATTGAGATCCTGCGCAAGGAAGGCGTCCTCAAAAGCCTCACCTCGCGGGTGGAAAGCGACAAACACCTGAAAGGCACCAAGCGCATCGTGGTCCGCCAGGGCAATGTCTACATCGGCAAAGGGCGCAAGGACGACCGCAGCATCATCCTCATCCCGGCCTTTTCCACCGACCCGACCACCTCCAACCGCCTCGAATACCTGCTGCTGCTCAACATCGGCTTCCAGGAGCAGGTGGCGTTGCCATTGAAAGTCAAGGCCCTGGGCGGCAAGTACGAAAACATCAAAAACATCGTCCAGGAAAACTCCATCCCCTGGGACGACCGCCACCTGGAAAAGATCCCCATGGAAGAGCTGTTCGGCCGCTCGGCGGAAAAAAACGCGGAAGCGCTGGTGGGGTTGTTGAAGGAGAGTTGATTGGGTTTGTTGGGTTGTTCGGTTGAGGGGTTGTTCGGTTGGGCCATGGGTCGGTTATTCGGTTGGGCGGTTGGGCCATGGGGCGGTTATTCAGTTGGGCGGTTGGGCAGTTGTTCGGTTGGTGGTTGGGTGGTTGATTGGTTGACTGCTTGACTGCTTGGGAGGATGGGCCTGGGCTCACTTTCTCCGAGGCGCCCTTACTGCGGGAGCGGCTTCCAGCCGCGATGGGGTTGCACGGGGCCGGCTGCCGGCACGATCGCAGCTGGAAGCCGCTCCCACTGGGGGGCAAGGATGGAGGGGATGGGGTTGGCATGATGATGGTGGATGTAAAAGCGGAACTTTGCCGGTTGGGTCGAGAGATGCTGGCGCGGAACCTGACCACCGGGTCGGGCGGCAATTTGAGCGTCTATGACCGCCGGCAGGACCGAGTCTATATCACGCCCAGCGGCTTGGCCTATATGGCCCTGACCGCGGACGACATCGTCGTGTGCGACGGCCGCGGCGCGGTGGTGGAAGGCGCGCGGCGCCCCTCTTCGGAACTCGGTTTTCACCTGGCCCTCTACCACCACCGGGAAGATATCGGCGCGGTGGTGCACACCCACTCGGTCTTTGCCACCACCCTGGCGTGCATGCACCGCGAGATCCCGCCGGTGCACTACCTGGTGGGTTTCGCCGGACCCAAGGTGCCCCTGGCGCCCTACGCTACCTTCGGCACCCCTGCCCTGGCCCGGGCCATCACCGACACCATCGGTGCAAGCAACGCCATCCTGCTGGCCAACCACGGCCTGGTGGCCATCGGCGCCAACCTCTCCGCCGCCTTCGATGTAGCCGAGGAAATCGAACTGGTGGCCCGAATCTACTACCAGACCCTCGTGGCCGGCGAACCCCGGCTGCTTTCCGAATCACAAATGACGGAGGTGTTGGAAAAATTCAAAGGCTACGGGCAAAAAACTTGAATTGAGAGGCACAAGTCTCATGGATCACAACGCCGCACCACCTGTCCACGCCACCCCGCCGATATCCGAAGATCTATTGCGGAATCAACAGCGCCTCCGATTCCAGCGCTTCATGATGGCGCTGGGCACCTACGTTGTGGTGATCCTGGTCACCTTTCTGTCCACCCGATTCGGTTTCGGCCAGCTCACCTCCGGACAGTGGGGCATTGTCATCGGCCTGGCCCTCCTGCTCAATCTGGCCTTCTTCATGCTGTTCGCCACAGGCGCCAATCTCCGGTTCGCCGATCCGTCCCTGACCTGGGCCCAGATCTTCTTTTCCGGTCTCTGGGGGCTCAGCAGCATTCACTTCCTGTGGCAGATGCGCCCCGTGCTGCTCATGTTCTATACGGCCGCATTCAGCTTCGGCATCCTGCGCTTGAACCGGCGCAACTACTTGCAGCTGGCGGCCTATATCATGGCGCTTTACACGCTACTACTGGTCTTTGAATACCACCAGCCCCGGCCTGGCTTCCAGCTCAGGTACGAAATCCTCGTCTGCGCCATCTTCGGCGCGCTGCTCACCTGGCTCGCCTTTTTCGGGGGCTATGTATCGGACATCCGCCGCCGGCTGCGACGTCAAAAGGAAGCATTGGAGACGGCCAATACGGAGATACGCACAGAGATCGAAGAGCGCCGGCGGGCACAGATCGAAAAGGACAACCTGATTGTCGAACTCCAAAGTGCGCTGTCAAAGGTCAAAGCCCTGAGCGGACTACTGCCCATCTGCTCGGCGTGCAAGAAAATCCGGGATGACCAGG
>JAGTVD010000442.1 GCA_018224505.1 Desulfatitalea sp.
GGCCCGATCGGAGGATTCAAAATCCTCGAAATAGCTCGCTATTCCTCCGGTTTTGAATCCTCCAATCGAACCAATCTGACCCAAATCAAGGCGCCTAAAAGGCGAACTTATTTTTGCGCGAACCCTAAGGAAAATTGAGAAAAAAATCGAGTCGCATTTTGGCCTGGGCGATGCGGATGCACTTGAATGCCTCTTTCAGGGATTGCTGTTCGATCTGGGTCAGGTCGCCGGGTCTGAGATAGTTGTCCGGCGTGCTGCCGTCCCGGGTGATTCGCCGCGCCTGGTGCTTGAGACGCTGAAACATCAAATATTCGTAGGCGTGCACCAGTTCGTCGTGCTCTTTCCTGTCCAGGCCGTTTTGCGCGTGAATCATGCCGAGCCGCTTGATGGTGCCTGTTTCCCGGATGTGGCCCTGCATGGCATAGATCCGGGCGAAATCAACCACCAGCCGCATCGCACTCTTGATGTCCAGCCCCCCCTTGCGATCGCTGCGTTCCTCGAGTACAAAATTACCGAAAAAGCCCAATGGAGGCTTGAAGGACACGGTGTTGCGCGCCATGTGCCGCAAAAAACCGGAATATTCCGCCAATTGCTCGAACAGCGTTTCGTGCAGTGTTTTACACAAACCTTCCTGGCCATAACCAAGGCGAAAATCGAAGAAGATATTGGCATTGAGCAGCCGGTCCGGGTCGTCGCTCGCGACCCAGCGGCGATAGTACAATTGCCATTGGTGCAGGGGTTGGCACCATTCCGGGTTTTTGGCCATGATGTTGTTTTCGCAATGGGTCTGGCCGATTGCATGCAAATCGTCGCAGACCCGGGTGCCCAGGGAGAGGAAGTAGTCCCGGGCGTCCTGCTCCGCTTCAGGCGGGACATCATCGAAGACAATGGCGTTGTCCTGATCTGTTTTGAGGGTTTGCTCCCGCCGGCCCTCGCTGCCGAACAGCAAAAACGCGAATGGCGCCGGGGGTGGGCCGGCGGATTCAAGGGCCATCTCCATCACCCGTGTCAGCGCCGCGTCGGTAAAGGCGGTGATGATGCTGTTAAGATGGTCGGCTTTGGCGCCGCTGACGATCAGTTGTTCGATCAGCTCAGGCAGTTGGGCGTAGCCGGCCTTGATCTCCGCAGTTGTGCGGGCGGTGTGGATGCCATGGGCCAACATGATCGGAGAGGGGGTGCGGGCCAGGAGAAGATCCCGTTCGGTCACCATCCCCTCCATCCGCTCTCCGCGCAGTACGCCCAAGTGTTTGACCTGGCGCCGCATCATGGTCAACATCGCCTCGAAAATACGGGTGTCGGCCGGGACGGTGAGCAGGGGGGTGGACATGATGGCCGCAGCCGGGGTATCGGAGTTCAGCCCGCCGGCAACCACTTTTTTTCGCAGATCGAAGTCGGTGATGATGCCTTGCGGCTGGCCGTTGTCATCCGTGACCATGATGGCGCTCTGCCGGCTGGTGGTCATCAGTTCCGCGGCGCGCCGTATCGGCGTCGCACCTGTACAGGCAGGAAAGGCCTGGGTGATCTCCGTCACGGATGCAGACAAAAAAGACGCTTGGGCCTCCAGGTCCGGGATGCCGGTAGCGGCAGCCGGTGCCGGTGCCAAACGTTTGTCCTCTTCTCTCAGGGTGGCTTTGAAATGGCCGGCAAAGGCCGGGTTTTTTGCGCACAACCGGAAGAAATTCTCCCGGTCCAGCCAGTGAACGGTGGTCTCTTCCAGGCAGCGCACGGAGCTGGTGGAAAGACCGTTGTTGTATAGAATGGAAATTCCGCCATAGATCCTCCCTGTTTCCAGGATCTCCTCTACCCGTACTTGCCCATTGGCCTGGATGGTGCGCTCCAGGCGACCGCGCTCCAGAAGCAACACATGGGTGATCACCGTCTCTTCCTGGGCGAACAGGACGTGTTCGGGCGGCAGGGTCTCGGTTTCGAGGTTGGCGGCAACCGTTGCGATTTCGCTCTGGGGTAGGCCCTGAAACGGTGTAATGCTGCACAGGAAGGCCTGTCGGCGGCTCAGGTCTTCTGCTAACGGGTGATGAACGGGACGCGGAAAGTTTTCCATGGTGGAGCCCCTGTTGATGGTGTCAGCATGTCACGGTCAGAATGCGCCGGTTTACCCCAACTTCTGGGTTTACTTCCCCAGGTGGTGCGGGCCAATCGAGCCCATTGTGGCAGTCTCGGCTGCGGACGTCAAGCATTATAGGGTATTAGCCCAATTGCTCAAATATTTCTCCGGCCTGATAAGAACTGCGCACAAACGGACCGCTGGCCACTTGGTCGAAGCCCATTGCCAGGGCTTGTCGGCGCCATTCGTCAAAGGCTTCCGGTGTGATATAGCGCACCACCGGGTGGTGGTCGGGCGAGGGTTGCAGGTATTGGCCCAGGGTCAGGATGCGGCATCGGGCTCGGCGCAGGTCGGCCAGGACGTCACGGATCTCCGCGTCGGTTTCTCCCAGCCCCAGCATGAGGCCCGATTTGGTGGGGATGGAAGGGGCGCCGGCGGCGGCGGTTTGCAACAGTTGTAACGAACGCCGGTATTGGGCTTGGGGTCGGACCCGGGGGTAGAGTCGCGGCACGGTCTCCACATTGTGGTTGATTACGTCAGGTCGGGCCGCCAGGACCATCTGCAGGGCGTCCGCGTCCCCCTGAAAGTCGGGAATCAACACCTCTACGCGGACGCCTTCGATCCGGGCGTGCAGGGCGTGGATGGTCGCCGCAAAATGGGCTGCGCCACCGTCGGGCAGGTCGTCGCGCGTGACCGAGGTGACCACCACATAGCCCAGTTGCATATCGGCGGCGGCCCGGGCCACCCGCCGGGGTTCGTCGGGGTCGGGCGGCGCCAGGGGACCGCCTTTCACCGCACAGAAGGTGCATTCGCGGGTGCAGTGGTCGCCGAGGATCAGGAATGTGGCAGTGTGGTGCGCGAAGCACTCGAACATATTGGGGCAGCACGCCGCCTGACAGACGGTGTGCAGCCGCCCGTTGCGCAACAAGCGGCGAGTGCGTTCATATTGGGGGCCGGTGGGAAACCGGACCCGCAGCCACGGCGGTTTGGGCGGTGGGGGACTCACGCCGCCTCCTGGACCATGGGTGCCAGGGTGTCCCGCGATACGCGCTCGAATGTCAGGTCCAGCAGAAGGCCCAAGTGCGCCACCATTTGCTGGCGCACCGTCTCCATGGACACCGCAGCGCCGGCTTCACGGGCCAGGGTGGTCATCTCGCACGACTGGATGCCGCAGGGGTTGATCCAGGTGAAAGGGGTCCGGTCGGTGGTCACGTTGAGGGCCAGGCCGTGGAAGCTCACGCTCCGCCTTACGGTGATACCCACGCTGCCCAGCTTGCGGGGGCCCACCCAGGCGCCCCGGTGGACGGTGTCGCCGCGGGCGGATACGCCCCATTGGGCTGCGGTGCGCACCATGGCCGTCTCCATCGCCGTCACCAGTTCCACCACTTTGATGCGGGCTGCCGTCAAATCGATCAAGGGGTAGACCACCAGTTGGCCCGGACCGTGGTAGGTGATGTCGCCGCCGCGTTCCACCGGTACGATGGCGATCCCCTTTTCCTGTAGGATTGCTTCGGAAATTAACAGGTTTTCCCGGCCGCCGCGGCGCCCTAAAGTGAAGACCGGGGGATGTTCAAGCAAAATCACCAGGTCCCGGTCCAGGCGGCCGCTGCGGCGGGCGTCCACTGCGGCGCGCTGCAGGGCCAGGGCTTCGCTGTAGTCGGTGCGTGGCAGATCGAGCAAGTAGGCGGCGGTCATGGTACTATCCGGTCAGGCACGGCTTGCGCGCCGCCTGCACTTCGTCCAACCGCCGCCGTTGGGCCCTCAGCGGGGCCTGGCGTAGCCGTTCGGGGTCGGTTTCGGCTTCCCGTGCAATGGAAACAAGGGCTGCGATGAAGCGGTCCAGGGTCTCTTTGGTTTCGGTTTCGGTGGGTTCGATCATCAGGGCGCCGGGCACCACCAGCGGGAAATAGATGGTGGGCGGGTGAAACCCGTAATCGATGAGCCGTTTGGCGATGTCCAGGGTGGTCACTTTGTGGGGCAGCTGGTGCTTGTCGGAGAAAACGCACTCGTGCATGCAGGGCCGATCGTAGGGCAGGTGGTAATGGTTCCGCAGCCCGGCGCGCAGGTAGTTGGCATTGAGTACCGCCAGCTGGCTGACCCGCGGCAGGTCGGCGCCCAGGCTCAGGATGTAGCTGTAAGCGCGGGCCAGGATTCCGAAGTTGCCGTAAAAGGCGTGCAGCTTGCCGATGGATTGGGGAAAGTCGCTGCCGAGGGTGAAATGGTCGTCCACTTTCAGCACCCGGGGCACGGGCAGGTAGCGAGCCAGGGCTTGGGTGACGCACACCGGGCCGGCGCCGGGCCCGCCGCCGCCGTGGGGTGTGGAGAAGGTTTTGTGCAGGTTGAGGTGCAGCACATCCACCCCCATGGCCCCCATGTGGACCTGCCCCAGCACGGCGTTCATGTTGGCCCCGTCGGCATAGACCAGGCCCCCTTTGGCGTGCACGAGGTCGGCCACTTGGCGGATGTGGGTTTCAAATAACCCCAGGGTGTTGGGGTTGGTGACCATGATGCCGGCCGTATCGTCATCCATCCGCGCGGCCACGGCGTCCGGCTCCAGGATGCCTTCAGGGCCCGAGGGCACCGCCACGGCGGTGAAGCCGCACAAAGCGGCGCTGGCCGGGTTGGTGCCGTGGGCCGTGTCCGGGATCAGGATCTTGGTGCGCGGCCGTCCCTGGTCGGCGTGGTGGGCGTAGAAGATCAACATGCCGGCCAACTCGCCCTGGGCGCCGGCCGCGGGCTGCAGGGAGCCGGCGTCCAGGCCGGTGATTTCGGCCAGCAGCCGCTCCAGTTCGAACATCAGGCGCAGCAGGCCCTGGCTCAGTTCCGTCGGCAGCAGGGGGTGGGCCCGGGCGATACCCGGCAGGGCGGCCTGCCGTTCGTTGGTTTTGGGGTTGTACTTCATGGTGCAGGAACCCAGGGGGTACATGGTGGTGTCCACACTCATGTTCCATTGGCTCAGACGGGTGTAGTGGCGCACGATTTCCGGCTCGCTCAAATCGGGGAAATCGGGGTAGTCGCCAACCAAGGCCGGTTCCAGCGGGTGTTCGGGCACATCCCGTTCGGGCATGGAAAATGCGCTGCGGCCCGGCGCGCCCATCTCCCAGAGCAGCGGTTCTTCGAATAGCAATGCGTGGGCATCCATCATGCGGTCACCTCTGCCACCAGCCGGTCCATTGCTGCTTTGCTGCCGGTTTCCGTGACACACAGCAGATAGTGATCGGCCAGTTCCGGGTAGAAGGGTTCCAGGGGTAGCCCGGCAATGATCCTTCGGGCCATCAGACGGCGGTGGGTGGCGGCCGATCCAGCCGGCAGCCGAACCACGAACTCGTTGAAGACCGGCGCCGTGAAGGGCAAGACCACCCCGGCCCGCTGGAGCGCGTTTTGCAGATAGCCGGTTTTGTCGTAGTTGAGCCGTGCCAATTGCCGCAAGCCGGTGGCACCCAAGGAGGCCATGTACATGGCGGCGGCGGTGGCGCACAACCCCTGATTGGTGCAGATGTTGGAGGTGGCGCGCTCCCGGCGGATGTGCTGTTCGCGGGTGGCCAGCGTAAGAACGAAGCCGCGGCGACCCTCCAGATCCACGGTTTTGCCCACCAGCCGTCCGGGCATGGCCCGCAGGTGTGTCGTCCGGCAGGCGAACAACCCTAATCCGGGCCCGCCGAAGCTGCGCGGAATGCCCAGGCTCTGGCCTTCGCCGCACACGATATCGGCCCCCAGGTGTCCGGGAGCCGAATATAGTCCGAAAGCCAGCGGTTCGCTGAAGGCCGCTACCATCAGGGCTGTGCCGTCGGCATGGGCCGCATCGGACACAGCCGCGACGTCTTCGATGCAGCCGAAAAAGTTGGGCGACTGCACCGCCACGGCGGCCAGGTCACGCAGGTCGGTCAGGGGCGTGAGGTCGGTGCGCCCATCGGGGCCATAGGGCAATGGTACGATCTCGAAACCAGTGGGGCGCAGATAGGTCTCCACCACCTGACGGTAGAGCGGGTGAATGGCTTGGGAAATCGCCAGGCGCCGTCGTTTGGTGATGCGTACGGCCATGAGCAGGGCCTCGGCCAATGCGGAAGCACCGTCGTAGATGGAGGCATTGGCCGCCTCCATTCCGAGGAGTCGGGCCACCAGGGTCTGGTATTCGTAGATGGCTTGCAGGGTTCCCTGGCTGACCTCCGGCTGGTAGGGAGTATAGGCCGTGAACAGTTCTCCCCGGCGCAACAGTTGTTGAATGGTTTCGGGAATGTGGTGAGCATAACTGCCCGCGCCCAGGTAGATGTCGTAGTCCGGCGCGGTGGCGGTGGTGCCGGCCAGGGTCTCCATGTGGTGGTCCAGGGCCCATTCGCTGTACGCCGGCGGCAGTTCCAGGGGTGCGGTCCGGCGGCAATCGGCGGGGATTTCGTTGAACAGCTCCTCCAGGCGTCCGCACCCCACGGCCGCCAGCATGGCAGCGATATCGGCCTCGGTGTGGGGAAGGTAGCGCACGGGAATTATCCTTTCAGCATGTTCAGGTAGGCGTCGCGATCCATGAGTTGGTCATAATCGGCCCCATTGGCGGGTTTGATTTTCATCATCCAGCCACCTTTATAGGGTTGGCTGTTGACCATTTCGGGCTGGTCCTCCAATTCAGCGTTGACTGCCACCACCTCGCCAGCCAGGGGTGCCAACAGCTCGGAGACCGCTTTAACCGACTCCACCGACCCGAAATCCTCCCCTTCCGTGAGGGTGCGGCCGGTTGCGGGCAGCTCGACGAAGACGATATCCCCCAACTGGTCCTGGGCGTAGTCGCTGATGCCCACCACAAAGAGGTCCCCCTCGGGACGCGCCCATTCATGATCCTGGCTGTAACGGATATCTTCGGGAAAGTGCAGCTCTTCGATATCTTTCATTCATGCCTCCTTGTTGGCGGGAAAGGGGTAGGGGTGCGGCCATTGGCCCATTCCGGCAAGAGCCCAAGCGCATGCCGTTATTGTGGACCGACTGGGATAAAAATGCAACCGGGAATACGGCATAGCAAACGGTAACCGCACTTGGAATTCAGGATGAGATCATCACCCTGTGGGAGCGGCTTCCAGCCGCGATCGGGCTGGCACGAGGGTTCGTGGTTGGGCATCGTAGCCGAAAGGCGCTCCCCTTGCGGCGATCAATCTTCGCGTGCGTCGAAAAGAGTGTCGATGGCCGCTTCGAACGCCTGCACACGCGTGGCTTGGAGTGCGAAGGCATAGTCGTTGGTGGAGGCCATGGCCGGGATCTTGTCGTCTGCTTCGTCTGCTGCGTCTGCTTCGTCGGCCGCTTCTTCCTGGGCGAAAACCATCAGAGTGAAATTGCCTTCCGGGCTTTCGAAGGTGATTTGCCAACGGGCATCCGTGAGCCGCGACGCTGCGTCGTCGTCCAGATAGCTGTCGCACTGCAGGCGCGACATGCCGTCGAGCAACCGGGTGACGGCTTCCGGGTCCACGGTCCGGCCCCGGGCGTCCTGCCATTCGGTCCAGTCAGGTGTATCCAGGGCACCTTGGTTTTCCGCGTCTTTTTCCGCTTCGTCGGCAGTGACGGCTTGCTGAACGAGTGCCAGGGTTTCCCCGTCACGGGTCAGGGAGATGCTATGGACCGCTGTCCGGTCGAAATCGAACACGGTGCGGTCCCGCAGACTCTCCACAGTTTGTTCGAAGGTGCGTGCAATCTGACCGCGGGCATGGAAGACATTGGGGTCGCCGTCGATCAGCACGAAGGTATGCTGCTGCGTGGGGGCCGCTTTGCCGAGATCGAAGGCCCGTACCACCTTGCCGTCGTGGAAAGCCCGCACAACGGTCTTTTCGTCGGCCGTCAATCCATAACGCTCGTAGTTGCCGGATTCCGAGACCACGGCGGTGAGGGTCAGATCGGTGACCGCTTTGGCCAGGTTCGTCGCGGTGGCCGTGTCGGCCGGGTAACCTTGGGGCGAGATAAACCAGCGGGCGTCCTTTTTTACCAGCTCCAACGGCGCCGCGTCCGGCCGGATAACAATGATGCGGTTGATCTGGTCGGTATCAACTGCCGCCGGCTGTGGTAAGCGTTCTCCGGGCTGGTCGCCGGGACGCAGGATTAAATACAGTCCAAGGGCCACGATTGCCACTGCAAGTAGAATGAACTCCATTTTTTTCGTTTTCATGAAAATTCCTCGTACGATCTCTCTACGCTTGAAAAAGGATCTGGATGCGCTTTTTGCGCATGTGCCGTTGCCACCACACCAACAGACCGAGGAGGACCACCAGTATCGGCAGCCCAACCACATTCAATGCCTTGATGGTGGTTTTGACCGCCGCGCTGGTTGGGTTCAGCGGGTTGTGCCGTTGTTCCTTGCTGCGCATGGCCGCCACCGCTTCCCGACCGTTAAGGGCATCGATCATGTTCAGGATGAACATGGAGTTGGGATGTTGGCCGGTATCGTCGAGCAGTTGATCGGTGATCATTTTGGAAGAGCCGATGATGAATAGTCGGGATGGTGCCCCCTCTTCGCGGAAGGCCGCTTCGGTAGCGATGGCGGGACGGTCTGCGGGCGGCGTTGGCGCTCCCGGTGTTGCATTCCCGGCCGGGTCCGGGTTCGTGGGATCTGTTTCCCCCTCCGACGCCTCCGCCGGTTTTTCAGGCATGGGCTTGTCTTTGAAATAGCTGGAAAAAGCACCTTTCAGCAGGTATGCCAGGGGCTGGCTGGCCATTTCGCTGTTCGAGGCCGGTGGTTGTATGAACAAGGGGTTGAGCATGATGCGGTCACGCATCTCCCAGGAGCGATCCGAGGAGGCGAACAACTGGTGGGCAGTGAGATTTTGGGCAGCGATGCGGTCGGTGTCCAGGGCCAGGGGGGAGATTTCCAGGGTGATCAATTCCTTGATATTTTTTAGATAATCCAGTTCTTTGGTAATGCGTGCGTTTTCGATGACAGGTGCAAAATAGAGCGGCTGCTCGCCGCCGCCTTGCTGCTGGGGCATTCGTTGGCGATAGCACTTTTCATCCATCACCAGCGCGCGCTTCAGGCGCACGCCATAGTGGGCCAACAGTTTTTCCAAGCCGGTGTCCAGGGGCACGTACTCGGGCATCTGCTGGGCCATGAAGGGTTGCTGCCGGGGCTGCTGTTGCTCGAAGGCATCCATGAAGATGGCCAGGTTGGTGCCACGCATCAGGGCCTGGTCGATCTGGAACAGATCATAGTCGGAAAAGATCTCCGTGGGCCGGGCGATCACCAGGGTTTGCAGCCCGTCGGGAATGGGCGCTTCGCTCAGATAAACCGGTGCGATGTCGTAGGTGCGGTTGAGCAGGGTGTTGAAATTGTTCAGGGCATCGCCCTGGGCGCCGAGGGGGCCGCCGCCCAGGGGCATGGTGCCATAGTCGGCCAGGTAGCCCAAGGCGTCGTTGATCTCGATCAGTCTTTCCATATGGGTGTTGACCAGCGCTTCGATCTGGTCCACCTCGGTGACTTGGTACTGGTCGCCGAAAAGCGGCAAGCGCACCACTCGCAGCAATGGAATTTCGTGGACCTTGTCCTTGTACTGCAGCAAGAGGCCCGCGAATCCTTCGTCGGCCGTGATGCCCCGTTCGGGCATACTGTCCCAGCGCAGCGGGTTCAGGCTGGTTTGCGCCGCGCGGGCGGCGGCGGCAGGGTCGCGGCTGGGGTCAAGCGCTTCAAATGCCAGCCGGCCATAAGTCTTGGCGCCCATGCCATCGATCACGGCGCGGATCTTGTCGGGGTAACGCTCCAATTCCTGGATGCCGATCAGGGGGGCGATCTTGTAAAGGTTGGATGAGAGCAGCAGGGTCGCTTTGATCGGTTCGTCCAGGGCCAGCAGGGCGCTCACCTTGTGATTCAATTTCTGGATGTTGGTGGTCAGCTGGTATTCCAGTCCGTCGATGGTGCCGATGGTGGGGATCCGCTCGACAATGTCGCCGTGAATCATCACCAATCCCATATATGCCTGTCTGAATTTCAGTTCGTCCCGTTCGACGATCTGGATCTGTACCGGCTGGATGCCGTAATCGCGGGCGATCTGCTGGTGGGTGAGGGCCCGGTCGCCATCGCCGCCGGTGTCCCCGCCGACATTGTAGTGGTCGACCTTGAAATAGCGCGGGTTCTGCTGGGCGTACTCGTTGAGCAGGTCGCGCAGATACAACTCATTGGAGTTGTATGGTGCGGGCAGGTCCCGGGAAAAGAACACCTTTACGGTCAGCGGCTCGGTGAGGGTGGCCACCACCTGTTTGCTGATGGGTGACAGGGAGTAGATTTGATGGCGCGTCAAGTCGAGCCTGAAAAAGAGGGTCATGCCCACCATGTTGATTAGCACGACCACCACGGCGTACATGGCGAACTTGATGTATTTGGTGCGTCCTCGATGTGTGCGGTTCATGGGTGCTTTCCTTTGCTATCGGTCTTCCATTGCCAAGTGGGTGGCATACAGCCCCAGAAAGGCGATGCTCAAAAAGTAGAGCAGGTCGCGGGAGTCGACGATCCCCTTGGCGATATTTCCAAAATGGGCATTGGCGCTGAGGTGAGTGACGACATCCAGCACCAGCGGTGGAAAGAAGAAAAGCATCTGGTCCACAATGGCCAGGGCCACGCAGATCACGATGGCGGCAATACAGGCGATGATCTGGTTGCGGGTCAGGGCAGAGGTAAACAGGCCGATGGCGGCGTAAGCGGCGCCCAGGAGCAGGGCGCCGATATAGCCGCCGATGACCACACCCCAATCCAGGTCGCCGATCCAACCGATGCAGACGGCGTAGAGCAGGGTAGGCAGCAGAAGGGCGGCCACGAACGCCACGGCGGCCAGGAATTTGCCGACGATGATATCCCGCGAGGTCACCGGCAGGGTCAGCAGCAGTTCGTAGGAGCCCACGTTCAGTTCCTCGGCGAAGAGGCGCATGGTGATGATGGGCACCAGCAAGGCGAGCAAAAAGGGCAGCATATCGAAAAAACGCCGCAGTTCGGCCTGGTCGTAGAGAAAGAAGGTGGAGAAGAAAAGCCATCCGGCAAAGGCCAAAAAGATGGCGATCACAATATAGGCGATGGGCGAAACAAAGTAGTCTTTGAACTCTTTGTTGAAAATCAGCAAGGCTTGGCGCATGGTCAGAACTCCCTGGTCAGTTCACCGAAGAGGGTTTCGAGGGTTTTGGTCTCCCGGGTCATCTCCACCAGTATCCAATCGGTGGATTTGATGGCGGCATAGAGGTCGGCCCGGGCGTCCGTTCCCGGTTGGCAGGTCACTGTGAGTCGGGCAATGCCGTCGCTTTCGCCGGCGGCGTCCACCTCCCGGACCCCGGTCACCCCGCCCAAAAGAGGTCTGGCGTTTTGGGCATCGGTTCCCATCAGGCCGATGTGGATGCGGCCGGCCTGTTCCCTGCCCGCGGTCAGCGCCTGAGTAGTGCCGTCCACAATGATGCGGCCTTTGTTGATAATAACGATGCGGCCGCAGGTGGCTTCGGCTTCGCTGAGGATGTGAGTGGAAAGGATGACCGTCTTTTCCGTTCCGATGTGGCGGATGATTTCCCGGATCTCCACAATCTGATTGGGATCCAGGCCGGAGGTGGGTTCATCCAGAATCAGGATTTCCGGATCGCTCATCATGGCGTGGGCCAGTCCCACCCGCTGCTTCAAACCCTTGGACAGGGTGGCGATGGGCTTGTGCATGATGCCGCGCAAGCCGCAAAGGTCGGCCAGTTCCTGCAGTCGTTTGGGTCGCTCGTCGCCCTTCAGGCCGCGGATGCGTGCCACATGATCCAGGTAATCATACACCAGCATGCTCTGGTAAAGCGGCGCCGACTCCGGCAGATAGCCGATCAGGTGTTTGATGGCCAGGGGATTGTCATCCATGGCCACATCCTTGATGGTGATCTGACCGGCGCTGGGTGTGAAATAGCCGGTGAGCATGCGCAAGGTGGTGGTTTTGCCGGCGCCGTTGGGACCCAACAGACCCACGATTTCACCTCTGCGGATATCCAGGTCAATGTGGTCCACGGCGCAAATGTCGCCGTAATACTTGGTTAAACCCTCCACATGGATCATAAGCAAACTCCCTGGTGCGCTCCGTGCGGGCGGCACCTCTCTCGATCATTGACAATGGCAATGGATAATCGAACGGCGATGTCGGATGGCGGCCTGGATGATGGTGACGCGAAAACAGATGCCGCCGCGTCGCCGGTGAACGACTTCAGATTGTCATTCGGAGGGCTTACATAATCGAAATGGACCCTTCTGTCAACTTTTACTCGCCACTTGATACCATGGCCCGTGGATGCGGGACGCTTTGCAACGGGGGCAGCGGGTCGGCGGTGACAACCGCCGGCGGTCCCTGAAGGTATAACCACACCCGATGCATTCGGCCGGCACCACAGTCCAACGGCCCTTGCGGGCGGCCACCGATCGGGCCACGTGGGGCAGGTGGGTGAGCAGCTCTTTTTCCCGCAGGCCCAGGGCCTCGGAAAGCTGGCGCAGATCCAAGGGGCGCTGCTCAAGCATCGTGGTGATCTGTTGTCTTAAAGTCTGCATGGTTCTCCAGCCAATGGATCACACCCTCGATGCAGGGATGAATAAGTGTCAGGCACTGCTGGTACACTTCAAGCGGGTGACCATAAGGATCTTCGATTTCCGGGGGGTGCCGGGAATCGTTGCCGGGATCGAACGCGGACAACAATCGAATGGGGGAGCGTTTCCAGAAAACCATCTTGCCCAACAACTGGACCTGCTCCGATTCCATGGCCAAGGTGAGATCGGCGCCGGTGAGCATCTCCCGGCTTGCCTGACGGGCACGATGGCCCCGGATATCAATGCCCCGCTGGGCCATGGCCGCCACCGCCGGGGGAGCCGCCTGGTGGCCGTGCAGGGCATGGGTGCCGGCAGAGGCGACGCGTACCCGTGCCTTTAAATGCGGAGGCAACATGTGTTTGAGCAAACCGGCCGCCATGGGGCTGCGGCAGATGTTGCCCGTACAAACCATAAGAATATCAAACATATTCGTTGAACTCGCCGCCGTTTTCCGATGGTGGTTGCCCTCTCCGTCCCCTGCCTGATGAATAGCCCAGCTGCCCGAACCCTGTCAACCTGACCATCCATCCTTGATCTTTTGAGCCCACTCCATTATATAACCTGAAGTCACACCTTTCGAAACGTGGAGAACGTTATGAAACCGTGCCGCATTCTCTTTGTCGACGATGACAAGGACATCCTGATGATGGTGGAGCAATATTTGCAGATGCAACAGTATGATATCACCACGGTGGACAGCGGCCTGAAGGCCCTGGACATCGTCAAGGACCGTGATATCGACATCATCTTCACCGATTACAAAATGCCCGAATTCAATGGCCTGGAGCTTTTGGCAGCCGTCAAGCAGTACAAGCCCGACATTGAGGTGATCATGGTCACCGGCTATGGTTCCATGGAATCGGCCATTCAGGCGATGAAGTTCGGCAGCTACGACTATCTGCAGAAACCGTTCAAACTGGACCACCTCAAACTCATCATCGATCGCATTTCGGAAGAGAAGAAAGTCAAGGACAAAGCGGACCTGATCCGCAAGCGGGGTCGCGTCCGGCACAAGTTCCACGGCCTGGTCGGCATCAGCCCCCCCATGCAACGGGTGTACGAGTTGATCGAGACGGCCTGCAGGAGTCATCCCATGGTGCTCCTCCAGGGCGAGAGCGGCACCGGCAAGGAGTTGGTGGCGCGCACCATTCACGAGCAGAGCGAACGCCGGGACAATGCCTTTGTGCCGGTCAACTGCGGCAGCGTCACCGAAGGGGTGCCTGAAGACGAGGTGTTGACCCACGTAACCGCCCTGATGGGCAAGGTCCATGGCGGCACCATCTATCTCGACGAAATCGCCGAGCTGGCCCCGTCCCTGCGGCTCTCCATCCTTCAGGCCCTCGAGGCCGATATGCACCAGAAACAGAGTGCCACGCGGGTGATCGCCGCCACCAGCAAAGAGCTGGGCGAGGTGATCGCCAGCGGCGCCCTGAAAAAGGACTCCTTCGACCTGCTCAACGCCGTGGTGATTCGCATGCCGCCCCTGCGCGAGCGGATCGAGGACCTGTGCCTGCTGATTCACCATTTCGTGCACCAGGCCTGCGCCAAACACCAACGGCGCGTCATCGGCGTTGCCCCGGATGCCCTGGATATCCTCATGCGCTACCACTGGCCCGGCAACCTGATTCAACTGCAGAACGTCATCGATCGGGCCCTGGCACTGGGTGTCGAGGAAGCCATCCAACCCGACGACCTGCCGGCCGAAATCCAGACTTTCTCCACGATTTCGAAGATGGGGTAGGGCGGGTTGGCGGTTGATCTAATCCCAAGCCACTCAAAACAGGTCGACAGTCAACAACAGCATCGCACCAGAACGCGACACCCGATATGGCCCGATATGGCCCGCCATGCCCGATATCCTGCTGATTCAACCGCCCATCGAGGATTTTTACCTGACCGCCAAGCGGACCATGCCCTATGGGCTGGCCTGTGTGGCCGGGGCGCTGCGCAAGGAGGGGTTCAGCGTCGCCATCCTGGACGGTCTGGCCACCCCCAAATCCAAGGCCATGGCGTGGCCCGACACAATGCATTACCTGCAACCTTACTACGGACGCGCCGACCGCTCGCCATTCGGGCTTTTTCACACCTATCGCCATTTTGGCTACAGCCTGCAGCACATCGCCCGGCAAGCCCGGGACTCGGGCGCCTTTTTGATCGGCATTTCCGCCCTGTTCAGCGCCTACAGCAATCTGGCCCTGCAGACCGCCGCCGCCGTCCGGAGCGCCTGCCCGCAAGCGATCATCGTTCTGGGCGGTCACCATCCC
>JAGTVD010000443.1 GCA_018224505.1 Desulfatitalea sp.
GGCTCGTAACCTTTTGCGGCATGGGCATTAATCTGGCCTTGGGCGTGCTGTATGCGTGGAGTGTCATCAGCAAGGGGATTCCGGATGCATGGGGGTGGACCGAGGCCCAGAAGTCGTTTCCATATGCGCTGGCGTGCATGGTTTTCGCGCTCATGATGGTGCCGGCCGGCAGGCTGCAAGATAAGGCAGGCCCCCGGTTGACGGCGACCATCGGCGGCATCATGGTCGGCATCGGACTTATCCTGGCGAGCCGATTCACCTCCCCGATGATGTACGCTGTGGGGTTTGGCTTATTGGCAGGTACGGGCTTCGGTTTCGGTTACGCCGCTGCGACGCCGCCGGCGGTAAAGTGGTTTCCACCCGGCAAAACCGGGCTGATTGCCGGGATTGTGGTGGCTGGATTCGGTCTTGCGTCGGTCTATGTCGCGCCCCTTACCAATGCGCTTATTGTTTCGACGGGGCTGCAATCAACCCTGTTGATCCTCGGCATCCTGTTTATGGTCATTTGTGTCATCCTGGCGCAGTTTCTGCAATCGCCGCCTGCAGGGTATTGCGCGCCGGATTCCTCGGCCGGATCGACTTCGGGCCCGCCGCCCGCATGTATATTCATTGATTACTCCCCCATCGACATGCTGCGCACGAAACAGTTCTATATGCTCTGGGTGATGTATGCCTGTGGAGCGGGTGCCGGCCTGATGATTATTTCCAAAATGGCCCTGATCGCCGGGGTGCAGGCCAATATCCAGCTGGGATTTGTCCTGGTGGCCATCCTTGCAGTGGGCAACGGCGCCGGTCGTATCATTGCCGGTTCCGTATCCGATAAACTCGGCCGTTCAAAGACTTTGTTCATCGTTTTCGTGATGCAAGCCTTTCTGATCCTCCTGCTGGCCAAGGTACAAATGGGTTCGGTACTGGCCAACGTCGTTGTGCTGAGCATTGTCACGGCGATGATCGGTGCCAACTACGGTGCGAACCTGGCACTTTTTCCGGCCTTCACCAAGGATTATTACGGGATGCGGAATTTTGGTGTCAACTACGGCCTGGTTTTCACCGCATGGGGCTTTGGCGGCTTTTTGCTTTCACTGCTTGCCGGAAAATTCTACGATCTCTATGCCACCTTTTCATACGCCTATTACGGTGCGGCGGTATTGTTGGCGATTGGGGCTGCCCTCGCCTTGCTCATCCAGGCGCCCAACGAGGTGCCGGAGGGGGTGAAAAAGATACCGCTGGCCCGCTATCAACCGGAAGCGGAATAGCGCAATGATCTGACAACGGGTGTTAAAGACTCGCGCAACAATAGGGAGGATTCCATATCTGAAGAAGCAAAATCAATGAAATCATTGATGCAGGAATCGCCAACATTTCCCACGTCAAAAGAGATCCAGGCCAACGCATACATCGACAGCATGGTGCAATTCCTAACGGATGCAGGCAGCTTTGAAACTGCAACCGGAACGGACTATTTTTTTCTTGACACCATTGGTCAGCGCAGGTATATGGATAACCATTATTAAAAAGGAACGATAGTTGTTATTCCTTATATCTAATTCGCCGGGTCGTTCGGGGCATTGCCTGACGGCCGACATTGTTCGCAAGGATTGGCAATGGAAACCATGTCTCCGCGAGTTCAGAACATCGTAAGCACCCTGAAAGGCTCAGGACACCGGATTACCCCCCAGCGCCTGGCCATCCTGCGGGAATTTGCCGACAGCGATAGTCATCCCAGCGTGGAAACGGTCTATGCGGCCGTTAAACCGAACTTCCCCACTACCAGTCTGGCCACGGTGTACAAAACCATCGCGCTGCTCAAGGAGGTGGGAGAGGTGTTTGAAATCGGGTTTGGCGAGGGCAGCAATCGGTATGACGTGCGAATGCCGGAACCGCATCCGCACCTTGTTTGCTTGAAATGTCGGTGTATCCTTGATGCGGATTTGGATTCCCTAGCCCACTTGACCGAGATATTGGCGACGTCGACGGGATTCCGGATTCTGGGCCATCGCTTGGATTTTTACGGACTCTGTCCGGACTGCCGGGAAACCGAACCCAACTGAGACATTATCCAAGTCGGCACAGCGCCGATGGGGGCCTTTGACGACTTGGGTGCAACGCGCGCCTGCCGGCGTTGCGTGATACCGACAACCTGATAACCCAAAAGGAGATTTGCAATGAGTCAGACCGAAAAGTACCTCAAGGAAGCCTTTGCCGGTGAATCCCAAGCCAACCGTAAATACTTGGCCTTTGCCGAAAAAGCCGACCGTGAAGGCTACCGCCAGGTTGCCAAACTGTTCCGGGCCACTGCCGCCGCCGAAACCGTCCACGCCCACGCCCATCTGAGGGCGCTGAAGGGGGTCGGCACCACCGCCGAAAATCTGAAAGAGGCTGTCGCCGGTGAAGTCTATGAATTCGAATCCATGTATCCTCCGATGATCGAATCCGCCAAGGCCGAAGGCAACAAGGCCGCCGAAACGACATTCGTTTATGCCAACGCGGTTGAGAAGATCCACGCCGGCCTTTACAAAAAGGCGATGGAGAAGATGGGGGAGATGCAAGAGACCGACATCCATGTCTGCAGCGTCTGCGGCTACACCCTTGAAGGTGAAGCCCCGGATGAATGCCCGGTCTGCAAGTCAAAGAAAAAAGCTTTCTTCAAAGTGGATTAGAACCGCTACCCACTGTGCCGCTTCCCTGGTGCCAATCCGAATGCGGTTACCCTATATCGATCCATAGGGTAACCGCATTTGAAATTGCTGTCGCTTTGATGTTCTGAACTTGGCCACCCTCGGAAAGGCCATGACAAAAAGGCGTATTCGGTTTATAAAGCGACTGCCCTGCCGGTGTCGTCCGGTAGAGCGTTTTTGTTTTTGGGATAACACAATGTTCGGCAGGTGCGGATGCGCAGGGCCACAGATCGGGAGATCCCCTTTAATTACACGTCCGCCGACGACCGGCGGGTGCTGGCGCTGCTGTTGGGCGACGATGTACTGGCGCCCCTCGAACGGCTGGTGTTCAAGCGCCGCACCGGGCGTTCCTGGCGCCTGCTGATGCGTTTTATCGGGGATCTTTTCATCCACCACCGCAACCCTTTCCTGTACCAGGAGCTGGTGGACAGCCGCGAACGGCGCGAGCAGTTTCTCGACGCCGCCCGCAACGATCTGGCGCTGATTGCCGAGCGGGGCCGTCAGGAGCCGGATCTGGGCCTGGTGCTGGATCGATGCTTGGCGAAACTGGATGCCCTGGACAACGCATTAAACGGCGCGGTCCAGGCGCGCGTGCGCATGCGGCGGCAGTTGGGCGCCATTGTGGGCGAGCCCAATGTTTGCTGCGATCCCTTCGCCCTGGCGGTCCACGCCACCGACGCCACCGACTGGCGCCTGTACCTGCCCGTGGCGGTGGTCTGCCCTGATCGGGAAGCCCAGGTGCCGTTGCTGCTGCAGGCCATCGCCGCCCTCGGGCTCAAGGCGATCCCCCGGGGCGGCGGCACCGGACTGACCGGCGGGGCGGTGCCCGTGGCCCCCGACTGCGTCATCATCAACACCGAAAAGCTCAACCGCATCGGCGCCATCGGCAAAGCCATCTACAAGCAGGACGCCGGGGAGCCGTTGATCCTGTCCACCATCGAACTGGCCGCCGGGGTGATCACCGAAGCCGCCATCCAGACCGCCGCAGCGGCCGGCCTGGTGTTCGCCACCGACCCCACATCCTCCTGGGCCTGCACCATCGGCGGCAACATCGCCGAAAACGCCGGCGGCAAACGGGCCGTTCTGTGGGGCACGGCCATCGACAACCTGCTCAGCTTCCGTATTGCCGTGGCCGACGGCCGGCTGCTGGAAGTGCAGCGTCTCAACCCCACCGGCCGGCGCATCGACCCCCACGAGACCATCGTGTTCGCCGTCTCCGACACCGCCACCGGCGAGGTGTTCAAGCAGATCCGCATTCACGGGCAACAGCTGCGCAAGCC
>JAGTVD010000444.1 GCA_018224505.1 Desulfatitalea sp.
CGCCGCATCCGGCATACCGTAAACGATTTTGACTGGCCGCGGGTCGCAGCTGAGGTGGCGGCCGTTTACACCCCCTTTCTAACCACCCCCACCGCTTCTCGAACTCAACAGGAAACAGCGCCTTGGGGCGGTTTATCCAATTAACCTTCTGGAGGTATGCAACATGAAACCACCGATTGATATCCTGGTCATTACCGCCCATCCGGACGATGCCGAGTTTGGTGCTTCGGGCACGGTGGCCCGATGGACCGCCGAAGGCCGCACTGTGGTCTATGTGATCTGCACCAGTGGTGAAAAGGGAACTACCGACCGACACATGCGCCCGGAAAACCTCGGCCGGATACGCGAAGGCGAGCAGCAGGCGGCTGCCGAGGTGCTGGGGGTGCAGGAGGTGGTTTTTTTGCGCTATGCGGATCAGAGCCTGGAAGACACTCCCGCCTTCCGTAAGCACGTCGTGGAGATGATTCGCACTTACAGGCCCCATACCGTGGTGACCACCGATCCTTACCGCCGCTATGTCTGGCACCGCGACCATCGTATCATGGGCCAGGTTGTCCTGGACGCTGTCTTTCCGTTTGCCCGGGACCACATGGCCTATCCCGACCTCATGGAACGGGGCCTGGAACCCCACAAGGTGAAGGAGGTGCTCTTCTTCGGCGCCGAGGATATCAACTACTACAGCGACATCAGCGCCACTTTCGATAGGAAGGTGGCGGCCCTGAAATGCCATGACAGCCAGATGCGTGAATTGGGTGTAACCGATCTGGAAGAGTGGTTGCGCCAGCGGTATCGACAACTGGCGGCCAAAAGTGAATACGAAGTGGCCGAAGCCTTCCACCGGGTGAAGCTGCCGGGATAGGGGACGTGCCTTCAGCCGGCAGGCGCGGTGTCATCCGGGGTTGCACCTGCCGGGACACTGGGCCACGCCCTGAGAATCGCCTGAACCAGCGTTGCCAGGGGGATGGCGAAAAAGATGCCCCAGAACCCCCATAATCCACCGAACACCAATATGGATGCGATGACGGCTACCGGGTGAATGTTGACCACCTCGGACAACAGCAGCGGCGCCAGGACATTGCCGTCGATGGTCTGAATGATGGTATAGGCCACCAATATCCAAACAAACTCCGAAGCAAATCCCCATTGAAAATAGGCCACCAGGGCGATGGGAATGGTGGCCACCGCCGCCCCGACGTAAGGAATCAGGACGGAGAGTCCGACGATGAATCCCAGCAAAACAGCGTACTGCAAGTCGAACAGGGTGAATGTCAGGGCCGTGCTGGCCCAGACAATGATGATTTCCCACGTTTTACCGCGGATGTAATTGGCGATCTGGGCATTGACATCCTCCCATACCCGCATCGCCAACCAGCGGTCCCTGGGCATGAAGGAGGCGAACCAGTCCAGAAGCCTCTCCTTATCTTTCAGAAAAAAGAAAACCAGCAGCGGTACGATGAACAGATAGACCAGCAAGGTGATCAGCCCCATTACCGAGGCCACGGAAAACGAGAGCAGTTTCTGGGCCATTCCGGTCACCTCCCGACGGATAGCGGCAATCAATTCGTACACCTGCTCTTCGGAGATCAACCGGGGGTAGTTTTCGGGTAACTGCAGCAGCAGCTGCTGGGCGGCGCCGATCATGGTTGGCAATTGCTGCACGAGCTGGGTCACCTGCCGGATGAGCAGCGGCACCAGCCAGAAAATGGTGAAGAGCAACAGCAGCATGAACAGTAAGAAGACCATCACCACGGCGGCAATCCGCGGAACACGGCGGCGCACAAGGGGTTTGATCAAACCGTCCAGCAGGTAGGCGACGACCAGGCCGGCAAACAAGGGGACCAGCATGCGACCGAAAAAATAGATCACGGCGAAACCCAACAAGAGGATGACGGTGAGAATCACCACCTGGGGGTTGCTGAAGTGCCGCTCGATCCATGCTTTGATGACGTTCATGGAGCAGTGGTCCGTTGTGCAAGGTTGGGGTTTCGCAAAAAGTCGATCGCCATTGTATCTGTCGCACGCGGCGTTGAAAAAACAGATGTCCGCAAGCAGCAGATCGATACCGTTCTTCGATCGGCGTTCTTTTTACGAGACCGTCAAGGCTGGTACTCTATTAGCAAAAAGCGATGGGTGCGTAAAGCGATCTTGGGGGGGGCAGCGTGATAGCATGTTTCCTAAAGAGATGGCGCGGCGTGCCACTGTGGTCATCGAGCCGGTGCACCCGGTGGCGGGGGTGTGCCGCTGGCAACTGTATTACCACGTGATGCGGGCACTGTTGATCAGGGCGCCGATGAGCAGGTAGAAACCGGTGGCGACGGCCAGGTAGCCGAATACATAGAAGGCCGTCCGGCGCAAGGGTGAGGCTTCGGCAACCAGGCACATGTAGAACCGGCCGCTCTCCCTGAGGCGGGCGATCCATGTCGGGCGTTCATGGAGCACCGTTTCCAGGGGCACACTGCCTTCAAATATCGCCAAGTCCATAGGAAAACTGGTGCGGCGCAAGTGGGCGATGAAAAAATGAATGACAAAGATGTGGGCCATGGCCAGGAGGCTTTCGATGCGGTGAATCCAGAAAGCGATATTCAGGCCCCAGCCGGGGATGTATTGGCTGGACAACAGTGGGAAGGCCAACAGAAAACCGGTTCCGCCCAGGATGATCATGCCCCAGAACACCGCCCAGTAATCGAACTTTTCCCAATATGACCAACGGTCCAAAGGGGGGTGGTGCCGCAGGCCCAGGATCCATCCGGTGTGCTTGAGCAGGTTTGCAAGATCATTGATGCTCGGCACCAGGGAGTCCGGACCCACGATGCATGAGGGGAAGCGCCGCCAGTGGATCGTGCCCAGCAGGTACACCAGGTGGGCCA
>JAGTVD010000445.1 GCA_018224505.1 Desulfatitalea sp.
CGGCTAAGTTCGCGCAAAAATAAGTTCGCCTTTTAGGCGCCTTGATTTGGGTCAGATTGGTTGGATTGGGGGATTCAAAACCGGAGGAATAGCGAGCTATTTCAAGGATTTTGAATCCTCCGATCGGGCCAAGATGGCCTGAAGCAGGGATGCATAAAAGGTGAAATTATTTTTGCGCGAACCCTGAGGAAAACCGCCGGATACGCTATTTGGTGGTGGTCACCGGGCACGGCCCGCGGAGAATGATGAACTGTGCGGTTGAACCCAGAAAAATTTTCTTGGTGCGTGATTTTTTTTCAATCCCCATAAAGATATGGTCCACGTCATTGTCCGTGGCGAACTTCACCAGATCTTCTCCGGGACCAAGCCCGCGGCTGAGCATATGGGTTTCGCAGGGCACCTGCTCCTTTTTCAAAAAATCTCTGGCAGCCTGCAATTTTTCTTCCAGATAAGCGGCGTCGGCCATGGCATTTTCGGCGCCGGTCTCCAGAGATGCAACCACGTGGACCACGGCATCCTTGGCATTTTGGGCTGCCCGACAAGCCAGCAGCAGTGCGCGTTGCGCCGACGGCGAATCGTTGTATCCCACCATGAATTTCATGTGCCACCCCTTCCTTATCCCCTATGAAAAAGACAGTCACAATACTGTGCCGACGCAACGACCATACCTTTTGTATCGGCGACGCGCAAGGGTGACGGTAATGGGAAAGTAGACCCCTATGGAAATTGGCTAACTTCGATCGCCTTGGTGTCCGCCATGCAACTGTTTAACTTTGGCCCGATCCACAGTGCCGTCGAACGCAAGGGGTAGCTCGGAAACAAATGCCACGTATTGGGGTTTCTTATAGCGCGCGATGCGGGCGCCCACGAAGGCAATCAGCTCCTCGGAGGTCAGGTTGTGACCGGGCAGCAGCCGGCAGACGGCCTTGATGCCTTCGGTCCATTTGGGGTCCGGCACACCGAATACGACCACGGCGTCCACGGCGGGATGCGCCAGGATGACCGTCTCCACCTCCGCCGGATAAACATTTTCACCACCCGGTTTGATCAGCTCTTTTTCCGCTTTGCGGGCCACATACCACAAGTAACCATCATTGTCGAAACGGCCCAGATCGCCGGTGTGGTGCCAGCCGTTGCGGAAGGTGTGGGCGTTTTCCGACGCCAGGCGCCAATACCCCTGGAACACCATGGGCCCCCGAATGGCGATCTCACCGGGTTGGCCGACGGGTACGGGCCGGTCTTCGTCATCCATCAGCTGGATGTCCACCAGTGGAATCGGGCGGCCCGCCGACCCGGGCCGGTCGTTGTAACGGCTCAGGGTCGCCACCAGGCTGGTTTCGGTCTGGCCGAACATTGAAAAAAAGTTGCCACCCGTGAGGTCTTGGTAACGTGCGATCACTTCGGGCGTATCGATCCCCAACACGGCCCGGAGCGAGCGAATATCATCACCACTTTGTTCCACGTGGGCCAAAAGGGTTTGCATCATCGGAGCGAATGCGAATAGCAGGGTGACCTTGTGGGCCGCGATGAGTCGGGCCGCCCGGGCTGCGTCGAACTTGGGCATATTGACGGTTTTGACACCGGCATGAAAGGCACAGAAAGCCATTCCTAAACCGGCAATATGAAAAAGGGGCAGGGGATTGAGGTGCACATCATCGGCCGTCAACCCCAGCAGGTGCATCATCTGAATGTTGGCGCTGAGCAAATTGCCGTGGCTCAGCAAGGCGCCCCGCGGATGTCCGGACACGGCGGCTGTGTATATGATCACCAACCCGTCTTCCGAAGATACATCCTCTTGCGGCAGACCGCTGCCCGGCACATCCGTTTCTGGAAGTTCGGCCCAGGGACCGGCCGTGGGTTGCAAATTATAAAATGCGACCTGGTCTGCCAGCCCGGCGCGCACTGCGGTGACGGTCTCTGGATCGTCATTGTCGGCGAACACCACCCGGGCTTCACTGTCATTGAGAATATAAACCATTTCAGTGGCGGACAACCGCCAGTTCACCGGTACCAGGATGGCCCCCAGCGCCGCAGCGGCACCGTAAAGGACATAATAGGGCAAGCAGTTTTTGCCGATGACACCGATACGATCACCTTTCCGCACGCCGGCGGAAGCAATGCCCGCCGCCATCCGATCCACCTCCTGCTTGTACTGCTCGAAGGAGAGGGCCTGGTTTTCGTTTTCTTCCAACCATGCCGTTCGGCTCTGGTAGCACTGGGCGTTGCGTCGAATTACGGCATGCAGGGTAAGGTCGTATAGTCCCATCTTTATGCTCCTTGTGCGGCTTTTGAGCGCATTGGTTCACACTAAAAATTATTCCACTATCATTTATGACGCGTATCCATGACGATTGCTCTTTTAGTAGCAAAATTTCGCTGGCAAGCTATTTAATGGTGGTCACCGGACAGCTCGCTTTTAGTATAATGTACTGGGCCGTTGAGCCAAGAAGCAGCTTCCGGGTCCTGGACTTCTTTTCAATCCCCACGAAAATGTGATCAATCGTCTTGTCCCCGGCAAAAGACACCACATCCTCACCCGGTGACATGCCTCTTGCCGTTTCATGGACTTCATGCTTGATCCCGGTTGCGGCCAATATTTTGCGCACCTGATTCAGCTCTTGATTAACCCGGGCGATATCTTCGGGCTTTTCGCTATGACCACCTTCCATGCTCGTCATCACAATCAATTCGGCATTGAAAATCGATGCATGTGATATTGCCAGATCGAGGGCTGCTTTGGACGGTTTTGAACCGTTATAGGCCACCAGAAATTTCCCAGCCATTCAGATCCTTTCCCCACCGGCAACTCTGCCGACAGCCTGCGCTAAATCCAACGCTTGCGGCGCTTGTAGGATTTGATTTCCTTAAATGACTTGCGTCCGCCGCCCCGGGTGAGTCCCATATAAAATTCTTTGACATCCGGGTTGTTCTGAAGCTCTTTGGAGGGGCCTTCGAGGACGATTTTGCCCGACTCCATAATGTAGGCATAATCAGAAATTTCCAATGCAATCCTTGCATTTTGTTCGACCACCAGGATAGTGGTGTTCATTTCCCGGTTGATGATCTGGACATTTCGGAATATTTCCTTCACCAATAAGGGCGCTAATCCCAAAGACGGTTCGTCCAGCATGAGCATCCTGGGTGCTGCCATAAGGGCCCGGGCAATGGCAATCATCTGCTGTTCGCCACCCGAGCAATAGCCGGCCAGTCGGTTGGTAATATTAGCCAATCTGGGAAAGTGGTCATACATTTTTTTATGATCGGCTTTAATCTTCTGTGAGCTGTCCTTGCGGGTGATCGAGCCCGCACGGATGTTTTCATCCACCGTCAAATGCTTGAAGACCCGGCGGCCTTCAGGGATCATCACCGCCCCCAGGGTGACGACGTGAGTCCCCAGCACATTGGTGATATCATGGCCTTGAAACCGTACATAGCCGTCCCGGATGAATCCGTTTTCCGGTTTCAGAAGGCCGCTGATCGCGCGCAAGGTGGTGGTCTTTCCCGCACCATTGGTGCCCAGCAGGCTCACGATCCGCCCTTCGGGAACTTGGAGGCTGACGCCCCTGAGAACCTGAATGATGTCGTTATACACGACCTCGATATTGTTCACCTCAAGAATCATGTTGGGTGCGTCGGACATAGTGTCTCCTGTGCCACAATCCATCAACGGACACTGCCTTGCGGTGCGCCTGCTGCACGATAGAGGGCCATCGTAATGCCACTCCATCGAAAGGTTCCGCTATTATTGCGCTTTGCGCATATATTCCGAACGGAACGGGCCACCCACCGCGACCCAACCATTGTTCTGGACACGATAGAGCTGCAGGTCATCCACGCCTGCGCGGTCGGTGGGCGAATAGGTGACCGGCCCCACGGTGGTAACGGGGTAGAAGGCGTTGAGGCCGTTCATCTGGTTCAGTTCCGCTGTCAGGTTTGCGCGATTGACCGGGTTGCCTTTGGCTTTGCAACGGCGAATCGCTTCGAAAGCCACCTGCGCCACCATGATACCGTTTGTGTAGTTGTGGCTGTTGGCGGTCTGATCATCCCTGCCATACCGTTTTCCCAGGGCCAGTTGCGCATCGGTACCCACACCGGGAACGCTGGTGAGCCTGTAGGAGGTGGTCCAGTGAAAGTTTTCAGCCGCACTGCCCGCAAGTACGATGAGATCCATGCCGCCGGTGTAATGCGCCCCCAGAAAGGTGATTTTTCCAGCCTCGCCAAATGTCTGGGCCACGACACCTAACCGCTCAGCGTCCTTGAGGAAGGTTGCCACCGGGCTTTGCACGGTCTGACAGAGGACAAACTGGACACCTTTGCTCAAGAGCCGTTGCAACGTCGCGGTGCTGTCCAGATCCGTGCCGTGTTCAACGGTTTCCACGATTTCAATATTGAGCCCGGCGGCTATCGCCTTTTCCAAATCGGCCACAGGACCACGGCCAAAGGCCGAAGGATGAATGAACAAGGCCACCTTCGCTTTGCCGCCGCTGAAATTGGATGCAATATACTCAGCCAGCCCGATATATTGTTCTGAATAGGAGGCAATGGGCAGAAAGATATAATTGGAATCCTCAACATTGCCATGATGGAAGGATGCAGGAATGGTCGGTATTTTCTCTTCTTCGAAATCACGTTTCAAGGCCAGCGTAGACCCTGTGGAGTAGTTCAGGTAAAGTGGAATGCCCATGTCCAGGAACTCTTCGAAGTTCCGTTTGGTGACATCGTTCTTGTATTGGTCATCTTTGATGGTACATTCGATGGTGTCTTTGCCGAGCAATTTTTCATCATTGACATATCGGAAGAAATCCTCAACCCCTTTGGCGTAAGGTTGACCAGCGTCCGAGGTGGGCCCGGACAGTGCCAGCGAAAGGGCGAGCTTGATAACCTCTGCCTGACCCGGAGCGGCGACGGCCATCAGAAGACAAACAACAGCTATTCCAACCCAATAGATTTTTATCCGTTTCACCTTTACCTCCTTTTGATTTATTCCCATAAGGGAATACAAAGGTTGACCCCACATTGCAAGCGTCTACGACTTGTAC
>JAGTVD010000446.1 GCA_018224505.1 Desulfatitalea sp.
AGCGCCTGCGCGAACAACTGGACCAGTACTCCGTGGGCTTTCCGGCCACCGCCTCGGGCATCGAACTCAAGATCCTGCAACGCCTTTTCACCGAAGAAGAGGCCATGATGTACCTGGACTTGACCATGATGCTGGAAACCCCCGCAGAGGTGGCGGCCCGCACCGGCGCCGACCCCGACGCAACCGCCCGTCTTCTGGAAACCATGGCCGCCAAGGGGCTGCTGTTCCGCCGGCGCCGGCCGGACGCGGTGCACTATGCCGCCGTGGCCTTTGTGATCGGCTCCTATGAATTCCAGCTTAAAACCATGGACCGCGAGCTGGCTGAAATGGTGGAGGCCTATCTCGAAGAGGGCCTGTTCGACTTCACCCCGGGCAAGAACATCCCGCCCCTGCGCACCATTCCCATCCAGCAGGCCATCGCCGTCTCCCACCCCGTGGCGCCCTATTTGCAAGCCCGGGAAATTATTAAGACCAAAGAAAAAATCGCCCTGGCCGACTGCATCTGCCGGGTGCAGCAGGGCCTGCTTGACAAAGGGTGCGGCAAACCGCTGGAGGTTTGCCTCTCGTTCGGCGCCCATGCCGACTACTATGTGGAAAACAAGATGGGGCGCTACATCACCCAGGCCGAGGCCCTTGCGGTACTGGACGCCAGCGAAAAGGCCGGCCTGGTCAATCAGCCGGCCAACATGGTCAACCCCGGTGGCATGTGCAACTGCTGCGGCGACTGCTGCGGTGTGCTGCGTTCCCTGGCCAAGCTGCCCAAGCCGGCCGAAGCGGTGCGCAACAACTACTACGCCACGGTGGACCCCGAACGATGCAGCGCCTGTGAAACCTGCCTGGAGCGCTGCCAGATCGCGGCCATCACCATGAACGATCAGCCGGCCGCCGAGATCAACCGGGATCGCTGCATCGGCTGCGGCTTGTGCGTCACCACCTGTCCCGACGAGGCCATCTCCATGCAGCTTAAACCCGAAGATCAGCGCGTGGACCCGCCGTCCAGCGGGCGCAAGTTGATGACCGACACCGCCAAGCTCAGGGGCACTTCCCTGATCCCCTTGTCCATGGCCGGGCAGGGAACATGAAAACCGTGAAAGGCTATTGCAACAAAATCACCTATTGACTATAAAGCGGTACAAGAAGGCCGATCGCACCACGACCGGCCATTCCGCGTGGGACAAGCTGCAACAGGAGGCATCATCATGGAAAGTCGCATCTGGCACGACCATTACGATTTCAGTGTTCCGCCCAACGTCCGCTATCCACGTATTCCGGCCCATGAACTGGTCAACATCGCCGCCAACACCATGCCCGATAAGGCGGCCCTGAACCTCTACGGCACCGAGATGACCTTCTGGCAGGTGCGCCAGCAGGTGATGCGCATGGCCAACGCGCTGGCCGGACTGGGTATCCGTAAAGGCGACCGCGTCGCCGTTCATTTGCCCAACTGCCCCCAGTATGTGATTGCCTACTATGCCGCCATGTCCGTAGGCGCCATCGTGGTCAATCTCAATCCCATGTACACGGCCGAGGAGCTGACCGCCATCGCCCGCAACACCGGCATCAACACCTTGTTCACCTTCGACATGGTGCTGCCCCATATCCACCCCCTCTGCGCCGAAGTGGAAATCCCCAACGTCATTGTCACCCGCATCACCGACTACATCGACGGCTTCGGTGTGAGCACCGCCGCCGATTTGAACCTGGCCGAGGGGTGGCACCATTTTTCCGCCCTGCTCGACAGCAGCACCCGCACCACTCCCCAACGGGTGCCCGTAGCACCCGGCGACCCGGCCCTGATCCAGTTCACCGGCGGCACCACCGGCGTCCCCAAGGGGGCCGTGCTGACCCACGGCAACATCATTGCCGCCACGCTGCAAGCCAGTCTCTGGGGATCGTACCTGAACAACATGACGCCGCCGGAAAAACGCAATGTTCTGGCCATGCTGCCCTTCTTTCACGTGTACGGCGACATCATCGTACTCAACTGGGCCATGCTCAACTGCGCCACCCAGATTCTGGTGCCGCGCTTCGACATCGAAGAGATCATGGGCCTGCTGGCCGGCATCGAGCGCATCCAGTTTTTCCCTGCCGTGCCGACCATGATCAACGCCATTCTCAATCACCCCAAAGCCGAATCCATGGATTTGGGCAAAAAATTCGGGCTGCTTAACAGCGGCGGCGCGCCCTGCCCTGTCGGCCTGATCGAACGGGCCAAGGACCTGGGTGTCGCTTTCAGCGAAGGATGGGGCATGAGCGAAACCACCTCCACCGGCACCGCCAACCCCAACCTGGGCCTCAAGAAGCCCGGCAGCATCGGCATCCCCATCTGCGACACCGATGTGAAACTGGTGGACCCCAACGATGGCGTGACCGAGGTCAAACCGGGCGAGCGGGGCGAACTGATAGTCAAAGGCCCCCAGGTGATGCAGGGCTACTGGAACAATCCCGAAGAGACCGCCAATCAGCTCAAGGATGGATGGCTCTACACCGGCGACGTGGCCGTGCAGGACGAAGATGGTTACATCTTCATCGTCGATCGCACCAAAGACATGATCATCGCCGGCGGTTACAACATCTACCCACGGGAAATCGACGAAGTGCTCTTCCGCCATCCCAAGGTGGCCGAAGCCGTGGCAGTGGGCATCCCCGATGAATACCGCGGCGAGACGATCAAGGTTTTCGTGACCCTCAAGCCCGGCCAAAGCGCCACCGAGCAAGAGATCATCGATTTTTGCAAGGACAAACTGGCACCCTACAAACGTCCCAAAATGGTCGAATTCCGCGACACGATTCCCAAATCGGCCGTCGGCAAGGTGCTGCGAAAAGTCCTGCGTGCCGAGGAGGAATCCAAGATGAAAAAGTGATCCACCCGTGCCTGACGGGCATGTGATGGTGGATGCGAGGGTATAGACGGGCCGTAAAAAAAGCAAACTATTGAATAATGGCTTGCCCTGGCCCTTGATTACGGTAATCCCGTCCCATTCATTACGGGATCCATTGTACAATTCATTCAACGAAGGAGAAAGAAACATGTCGGAAAGAGAAGTTGTATTTGTTGATGCCGTCAGAACCGCATTCGGCCGCATGGGCGGCACCCTGCGCGACATTCCCGCCAGCAAGCTGGCCAGCATCGCCATCAAGGGTCTGGTGGAAAAAACCAAGATCCTGGAAAAAGGCAAGGTGGACAGTGTCTTCATGGGCATCGCCGCCCATTGCTCCGTGGCCGTCAACCCGGCCCGCTGGGCGCTGCTGGACGCCGGCCTGCCCTACGAGGTCTCCGCTTCCTACGTGGAGATGCAGTGCGGCTCGGCCATCGACTCCATCAACCATGCCGCCTGGAAAATCCTCGCCGGCCAGGCCGATGTGATCATCGCCGGCGGTTCCGAGGCCTACAGCCAGATCCCGGTCAAGTTCTCCATGTCCACCCCGCCCTACAAGCTGATTCCCCCCATGCCCCTGCGCACCGCCCTTTCGCCCAGGGACGATGAGGCCATCGGCATGGGCGTCACCGCCGAGAACCTGCAGAAAATGTACGATATCCCCCGTGCCGCCTCGGACGAATTCGCCTACAACAGCCAGATGCGCGCAAAGTTCGCCATGGACAACGGCTATTTCGATGACGAGATCGTTCCGGTGACCTTCCCGGCCACCCGCAAGACCCCCGAAGTGGTCTTCAAGGTCGATGAGCACCCCCGTGGCGACACAACGCTCGAAGGCTTGGCCAAGCTGCCGCCCGCCTTCAGCAAGGACGGCACCGTCACCGCCGGCAACGCCTCCGGCCGCAACGACGGCGGCGCCATGGTCCTGATGATGACCGCCGCAAAGGCCAAGGAGTACGGTTACACCCCCATGGCCAAGTGGCTCAGCGGCGCCGACTACGGTGTAGACCCCAAAATCATGGGCATCGGCCCGGCCTACGCCCTGCCCATCGCCCTCAAGCGCGCCGGCGTCAAGCTCTCCCAGTGCGATGTCATGGAGTGCAACGAAGCCTTTGCCGTCCAGAACCTGGCCGTCATCAAAGAGCTTGAGAAACAGACCGGCGACAAAGTGGACATGGCCAAATGGAACCCGCTCGGCGGCGCCATCGCCTTCGGCCATCCCAACGGCGCCTCCGGCGCCCGCGTGTGCATGTTCGCCATGCGCGAACTGATCCGCCGCGGCGGCCGCTACGGTTTCTTCAGCTCCTGCTGCGGCGGCGGGCTCGGCGTCGCCACCGTCATCGAGAACCTGCAGCGCTGATTTTCAACTCGCTGTATTAAACCTCAACGCCCCGGCCCCCATGCTTCCATGGGCCGGGGCGTTTGCTTTTCGAACACCCAAGGTGTAAAAGAATCGCCGGAATATCAAACAAGGACCACCGGCAAACATGGACATCGGACTGACGCCCCAAGGCAACCTGCGGCTCCATCCACCGGCGGCACCGGCCCCGGCCGACACCGCACTGGTCAACGCTTTCGCAACCGACTGGCGGGAAGGGCTTTTCACCCTGGGTGCGGAAAAGGTTGCCGCCCACGATCAACCGACCCTGCGCTTCTGGCAGCAGGTAGCCAACCGCTTTTTGACCGCCCTGTGCCACATCCCCGGTGAGCAGACCACCTTTGAAATCCCTGCGCCCCCGGTCGACGACCTGGCCGCGATATCCCTGGCAGCTCCCCCCATGCCGGGCGGTGAGTACCTGTCCGCCGAACGGCTGGAAGCGATCTGGCAGGCCCTGGTGCAATGGACCCGGGCGGTGGTGACGGCGGCCGGCGGGTTGGCCGCCTTTTTGGAACAGCGGGCGCCCAAGTGGCAGCAGGTGGGACGCGTGTGTTTCCATCTGGCGGAGAACAAGAGGGATGAGACACGCCCATTTGCCTTCATGGCCACCTTTGCCACCGGGTTCGGCGCCACGGGCCAGCTCCGGCACCTGCCCCTGGGCAAAGCCCTGGAGCAATATGCCGGGGCCAACAACCATGCCGCTTTGATCAAGCTGCTGGCCCCCGTTCACCGGGCCGCTGAAAAATGCGCCTGGGTCCGGGAGCTGGTATCCAGCGGGTCGATCTATCGGCCCATGGCGTGGCGAGCCCAGCAGGCCTACCGTTTCCTGCAAAGCGTGCCGGACCTGGAGCTGTGCGGCCTATCGGTACGATTACCCGACTGGTGGAAAAAACGGCCCCGCCCGCGGGTGACGGTGCGCATCGGCGACCAGCGCAACGCCACACTGGGCACCGACGCCATGCTCGATTTCAACGCCCGCGTGGCGTTGGGTGACACCGAATTGACGCCAGAAGCGCTCTCCGCCCTGCTGGCCGCCGGCGACGGTTTGGTATGGTTCAAAGGTCAGTGGGTGGAGGTGGACCAAACCAAGCTGCAAGAGGCCATCGCCCACTGGGATGCCCTGCGCCGGGCGGCCCGGAACGGCGAGATCTCCTTTGTGGAGGGCATGCGGCTGCTGGCCGGGACATCAGCCGACCTCAAGCACGATGACCGCACCGAAGCGCACCGTCCCTGGGTGGCGGTGACCGCCGGCGAAGGGTTGCGCGACATTCTGGCCCGGCTGCGCGCGCCGGGGCAATCGCCCGCCGTGGATGTCGGCCGGGCCTTGCGGGCCACGTTGCGACCCTACCAGCGCGAGGGCCTGACCTGGCTCCATTTGTTGAGCCAACTGGGCCTGGGGGCCTGCCTGGCCGACGACATGGGCCTGGGCAAAACCATCCAGGTGCTGGCCCTGCTGCTCTACCTGCAACACACGGCGCCGGCCGACGCCCCGCGGCAACCCTCGCTGCTGGTGGTGCCGGCTTCGCTGCTGGGCAACTGGCGCAGCGAAGCCGCACGTTTTGCCCCGTCGCTGAAACTGCTGTTCGCCCACCCGTCCGAAACCGATCGCACCACCCTCGATCAGATCGCCCGCGCGCCCGAGGCCGCGCTGGCCGATACCGACCTGGTGGTGACCACCTATGCCATGGTGACACGCCAGCCCTGGTTGACCCGCCATCAATGGCGGTTGGCGATCCTGGACGAAGCCCAGGCGATCAAAAACCCCACCACGGGCCAGAGCAAGGCGGTCAAGAAGCTTTCGGCCCGGGCGCGCATCGCCCTGACCGGCACGCCGGTGGAGAATCGCCTGGGAGACCTGTGGTCGCTGTTCGACTTTCTGAATCCCGGCCTGCTCGGCTCGGCAACGCTTTTCAAAGCCTTTGTCAAACAGTTGCAAGCACGCCAGGACAACCCCTTCGCCCCCCTGCGGCAGCTGGTGGGGCCCTACATCCTGCGGCGCCTGAAAACCGACCGGCGCATCATCGCCGATCTGCCGGATAAGATCGAAACGGACCGCTACTGCCAGCTGACCAAACCCCAGGTGCGGCTCTACGAGCAGATCGTGCGCACGCTCCAGCAACAACTGGTCAGCGCCGACGGCATGGCCCGGCGCGGCCTGGTGCTGCAAACCCTGATGCGGCTCAAACAGGTGTGCAACCATCCGAGCCAGCTGTCCGGCGACATGATTTACAGCCCCGGGGAAAGCGGCAAATTTCTGCGCCTGGCCGAGATCTGCCACGAGTTGGCCGAGCGGCAGGAAAAGGCGCTGGTCTTTACCCAGTTCCGGGAAATCATCCCGGCCCTGGCCGAGCACTTGGCGACTGTGTTCGGCCGCGGCGGGCTGGTGCTGCATGGCGGCACCGGCGTTGCCCAGCGCCAGCGCATCGTTGAGCAGTTCCAGGATGAGGCCGGCCCGCCCTTTTTCATTCTCTCGCTCAAGGCGGGCGGCACCGGCCTCAATCTGACCGCCGCGGCCCACGTGATCCACTTTGACCGCTGGTGGAACCCGGCCGTGGAGAATCAGGCCACCGACCGGGCCTTTCGCATCGGCCAGCAGCGCAACGTGCTGGTGCACAAATTCATCACCCGGGGCACCATCGAAGAGCGCATCGACGCCCTGATCGCCGCCAAACGTCACCTGGCCGAGGATGTGCTGGATGGCGGCGGAGAAGTCAAACTCACCGAACTCGACGACGAAGAACTGATCCGCCTGGTGCAACTGGATGTCACCCGGGCGGCGGCTTGAACGGCAAGAAGGAAAAGGAAACGATGCCATGCGATTCTGGGGACGCTATGTACCGGTGGCGGAACGGCGGGCCAAGGCCCAACGCCAGATGCAAAAACTGCGCAAGAAGGGTCAAACCATCCTGCCGGTTGAAATTGAGGGTCGCACCATCGCCCGCACCTTCTGGGGCAAAGGGTGGTGCGATCACCTGGAATCGTTCTCCGATTACGCCAACCGCCTGCCCAGGGGACGCACTTATGTGCGCAACGGCTCGGTCTGTCACCTGGAGATCCTGCCCGGACGCATCGAAGCCGTGGTCAGCGGCAGTGCCTTATACCAAGTTTCCATTGCCATCCGGGCGCTCAAAGCCAAAGCCTGGAAGGCCATCCAACAGCAGTGTGCCGGACAGATCGGCTCCATGCTCGAACTGCTGCGCGGCCAGCTCTCCGACCAGGTGATGGCCATCGTCACCCACCAGAGCACCGGGCTATTTCCCCAACCGGGTGAGATCCAGTTGCAGTGCAGCTGCCCGGACTGGGCCGTGATGTGCAAGCACGTGGCCGCCGTGCTCTACGGCGTGGGCAACCGTCTCGACGACCAGCCCGAACTGCTCTTCGCCTTGCGGGGTGTGGATGCCCGGGAGCTGATCGCCACCCCCATCGCCCTGCCCGCCGAAACAGCGGACGCCGCCGACACCCTGGCCGCCGACCAGCTGGGCGACATCTTCGGCATCGATATCGACACGGATGCCGGCACCACCGGCCAACCTGCCGGCAAATCCGCGAAGGCACCCACCAAGCCGGCCAAAACGAGCAAGATAAAAAACCAGGCCAGGACTGTCAAGCCAACGACCCGGAAGCGGTCGGCGCCAACGCAACCCCCAAAGACCCTTGCGCGCCCAGCGAAATCGGCCCCAACGCCCAAAAGCAAACCCACCCAGGCAACCGCCACCGCCGCCTCGCCAACGAATCAGACGCCCACGGGCAAATCCCTGGTCCGCCTGCGCGCCCGACTGGGGCTTTCCGTTGCGCAATTCGCCGCCAAGCTCGGTGTCACCGCCGCCAGCGTCTACCGCTGGGAACGCACGCCAGGAAAACTCAAACTGCAGGCGCGGCCGCTCAACGCCCTGCATGCCCTGCACGAACAGGCCGTAAAAGAGTAAACCCCAATGTTGCAAAAGCCTGTGGGCTTCCTATCCGGCGTTACCAAGGGCTTGCAGTAGCATATACTACGGCGGCACCCCTGGCGCCTTGGCTCTGAAGCCCTCGGGCTTTTTCATGGCAATAGCGGTTTAGGAAAGCGGGTTGAGGCCGCACGCACTCCCTACCCCACACTGACCCGGTTGCGGCCGTCGGCCTTGGAACGATACAGGGCGGTGTCTGCCCGGCGAATCAAAGCATCCTTGTCAAAAGTGCCGGCATCCAGCACTGATAGACCGACGCTGATGGTGACGGTCAACTGCTCGCCGTTGTGCGCCACACGGTGGTCGGCCACTGCGGCGCGAATGCGTTCGGCCAC
>JAGTVD010000447.1 GCA_018224505.1 Desulfatitalea sp.
GCCGCCATGCCGATTCGTGCATTGCCGGCGGGCGCCAGCAGTTCCAGTGGGGTCATCATCCGCCGGCTTTCCGGCCAAGGGCTGCGGCGGCATCTGCAAGAAACGGCCGCAGGATCTCCCTGGCCTGAACGATGGTCGCATACTCGGCCACAACGATCTGCGCGCTGCCGGCAATCATGGCCGAAAGATGTTTGCCGGGCTGCGGCCGGTACAGGGCCAACGCCGGTTTGTGCAGGGCGCACGCAAAGCCCAGTTCATATCCCACACCCAAAGAGGGCTGGGTCACTTCCGCCACCACCAGATCACACGCCCGTAGCCAGGCCATGTCCCGGTCATGGATGGCCCGGTCGTTCGGCCCGTCATCACCCTCCGCGGTCAGGGCCGTGTCGCCGACATGTTCGGTCAACACCGCACCAAACGTGCCGAGAAACTGAATCATCTCATGATAGAGCGCGGCGTCGTCGCGTCCGCCCCGAATCGCGCCGGCAAAATAGATGTTCAGATGCGGATTGCTTTTAAATTCGTCTGCGCGGGTTGTCATTCCGATCGCCTTGTTTGGTCTTGTTGTGGGCGGCCTTATCGCCTGCTTCAGAGATCACCAGATCATGCAATATCATGATGGCTTTCAATTCACCAACGCTTAACAATCGTGACGTTTCTACGCCCCTGATCTCTGCTGAACCGCCCATCCGCGCCCAACAGCCGCAATCCACCGAAAAGTGCTGCGCGGCAATGGCGGGCCTTGACCTGCGACCGTTCAGGATTTAAAAAGGGGAAGCCATTTTCGGGAGAAACATGATGCATTACAAGGCAGTGCTTTTCGATCTGGACGGCACGCTGCTCGATACCCTGGACGATCTGGCGGCGGCCGCCAACCGGGTGCTGGCGGGCAGAGGGTATCCCACGCATGGGGCCGATGCCTACCGCTGGTTCGTGGGCGATGGGTCGGCCATCCTGATCACCCGGGCCCTGCCCCCGGAACAGCGCGCACCCGAGACGGTGGCGGCCTGTCTGCAAGCGTTTCTGGAGGATTACAATCAGAACTGGGATCAGGCGACACGACCCTATGACGGCATCGTACCGCTGTTGGAGCAGCTCCATGCCCGAGGCATCCGAATGGGGGTGATCACCAACAAGCCTCATCACTATTGCCGCATGATGATCGATCACTATTTCAGCGGCATGCCGCTGGACCCGGTGTTGGGCCAGCGCAACGGCATCCCCAAGAAGCCGGATCCATGCCAGGCCTTGGCGGCGGCCGCGGTCATCAGCGTGTCGCCCGGGGCGTGCATCTTTCTCGGCGACAGTGGGGTGGATATGGAAACCGCCCGCCGGGCAAGCATGCTGCCCATGGGTGCCGGTTGGGGGTTCCGGCCACCCCGGGAACTCATCGATGCCGGTGCCGTCCGGGTTTTGGCGCATCCGCTGGCGTTGCTCGATTATCTGGAATAACGACCCCTGCTTGCCACCTCTGCGCAGGTTATTGCATATCCATCTCTTTTTCGATTTTGCGGATCTGTTCCTCGATTCGCGCCCTTTCCGGCGGTTCCAGCAGGGGGTCGGCCAGTTGGCGTTGCAGGCCCAGCAGGATCATCTCCTGACGATATTCGGTGCATGTGTAAGGTTTCATTCTATTGACCTTGAGGGATTGCTTGTATAATCCAATACCATGTGCCACAAAAAAACAAATGGTGCAAATCACAAAAACGTTCCAATGTTGCAGCAACGACATCACCTCCCGGATCGGTTGCGGGGTCAGCAGCGCCTTTGACCGGGTTTTCAATCAACATGTCGGCTTATCGCCGTGGGCCTGGCGGGACGTGCATTGCCTTCGGCCCATCGCTGATGATTTAAGGAGCCCTGCCATGCCACAAGCCCTGATCACATTCGACCTGGCCGCCCACTTTATTGCGCGGCTTGGCGAGCAATACCCCCAGTTGGAACTGGTGCAGTGCACCGATCGTGAGCAGATTCTCCACCATCTGCCCCGAACGGAGATCCTGCTCACCTTCTTTCTGTGTACGCGACGCATGCTCGATGCGGCGCCGCAGCTCAAATGGATCCAGGCCATCAGCGCCGGAGTGGATTACATGGCCCTGGACGAAATCCGCCGCCGGGGTATCCTGCTGACCAACGGGCGAGGCATTCACCGGATCCACATGGCCGAGTTCGCCATTGCCGCCATGATCAACCTGGCCCGCGGGTTTCACACCATGTTTCGCAACCAGTTGCAGAAAAAATGGGATCGCGATGTGCCCCAGGCGGAGATTTACGGGGCCACCCTGGGCATCCTCGGGCTGGGGGCCATCGGCGGCGAGATCGCCGCGAAAGCGGCCATGATGGGCATGCGCGTCATCGGCGTCAAGCGCAATCCAGCGCCGTTGGCCGACGTGGAAACGGTGTATGGTCCCGAGCAGATGGATCAGGTGTTCCAGCAAAGTGACTATCTCATCAACTTGCTGCCATCCACACCGGATACGGAAAAAATGGTGGACCGACACCTGTTCAACCAGATGAAACCCACGGCTTGTTTCATCAACATCGGCCGGGGCCGGACCGTCAATGAGCCGGACCTGATCGAGGCGTTGCAAACACGCCGGATCAAAGCCATGGTCAGCGATGTCTATTACGAGGAACCCTTGCCGGCCGACAGTCCCTTGTGGGATCTGGACAACGTGATTCTGGCGCCTCACATCTGCGGTGCATCACCGCGCTACCACGAGCGGGCCATGGAGATCATGGATCACAATCTGGCGGTTTATTTCACCGGCAGGGGCGAGATGATCAACGTGGTGGATCTGGCGGCCGGGTATTGAAGGCGAGGCTGCTTCAATGCAGGGACATATCGCTTATGGCGCCCCGATCGGCCATCCTATAATACTTCACCTGTCACCTCCGGCTGTTCGGCCAGGAAGCGGTATAGGGTGGCGCGCCCCACACCCAGCTCGCGGGCGGCGCCGGCTTTGTTGCCGCCGGTTTTGGCCAACGCTTCCCGCACGGATTCCGGGTCCAGCTTCCGGGTTCGTCCCTGGCGGGCGGGCGGGCTCTGAAATCGGCGCAGCTCCAAGGGCAGATCATTGGGAGTGATCATCTTTTTGTTGCATCGCACCAGGCCGAACTGGACGGCGTTCTGCAATTCGCGCACATTGCCCGGCCACGGGTAGTCCATCATCAGCGAGATGGCCGCCTCGGCAATCTTAGGTGTTGCCTGCTCGTTGTGATCGGCGGTCTGGCGCAGAAAGTGATTCGCCAGCAGTGGGATATCGGTCTGGCGTTCGCGCAGCGGCGGTATAAAGATCGGTATCACGTTGAGCCGGTAGAACAGGTCGTCCCGGAAAGTGCCGCGTTGCACCTCTTTTTTGAGATCTTTGTTTGTGGCGCTGATCACCCGCACATTGATCGTGACGGTGCGTTCGCCACCCACCTTTTCAAACGTGCCCTCTTGGAGGAAACGTAAAAGTTTGACCTGCATCGGTTTAGGCAGATCGGCAATCTCATCCAGAAAGACGGTTCCGCCATCGGCCAGTTCAAAACGGCCCTTCTTGTCCCGGATGGCCCCTGAAAATGCGCCCTTCACATGACCGAACAGTTCGCTTTCGATCAATCCTTCGGGCAACGCACCGCAATTGATGGGTACGAAAGGGGCACCGCCCCGGCGGCTTTCATTGTGGATGGCATTGGCCACCAACTCCTTGCCGGTGCCGGTTTCTCCATGGATGTGCACCGGAAAATCGTATTGGGCGACATCGATGATCTGCTGGTAGACGGCGCGCATTTTGCTGTCGCCGCCGATGATGTTGGCGAAGCGGTTCATGCCGCCGCTGCGCTGCTGCAGCTCGAACAGCTGGGTGACATCACTGAAAGCGGCCAGGACCCCCACGGCATTGCCAAGGCCGTCGCGCATCAGGGTCGCCCGGAACTCCACCCGGCGGGCTGCGCCCTTTTTGTTGATGATGGTCAGTGGATAGGTAATATGATCGACCGGCTGGGGTTGCCCGTTGCAGAAGCTGCAGCGCTGGCCGCAAAAGGGCCCGTCGAATACGTCATGGCAGTCGCGGTTCATCACCTCCTGGCGGTTGTATCCGGTGATCCGTTCGGCTTCGGCATTGAAGAAAAAGATGCGGCGCTGCAAATCGTGGGCGATGATGCCCTCTTTGAGGTTGTCCAGAATGCGGACCAGGTTTTCCTTGCTGGCGATGGTGATGACTGATGCGCTGTCCGTCATGTCGGGTCACAGGTGTCAAGGGTTTCCGGTCGATTTACAGCGCGCGCGGTATCCCATGCGGTGCAGCGGTTGCGCGGGCAATATACCAAGCTGCAAAAACTATATGACCATCATGCCAAAGTCAATCCCGGCAAGCACGAATCCACAGGGTGATTTGATTCTATCCTGCATATTAAATGACTCTAAGCAGTGATCGAGAAACCATATCTAAAAATTAGTAATGGTAGCGCGCTTGAATAAAATCGATTCTTTCATGTCCGACTGCATAAACCAGACGATGCTCCTGTGTAATTCGAAGAGACCACACACCTGAACCAAGAAACTTTAATAGTTCGGGTCTACCAACTGAACAACCGACTAACCCAACAACTAAATAATTGAATAACTGAAGGGCGGCCATGAAGCGGCGGCCTCGGGTATAAGATCGGTTTTAGTGCGGCGTGGCAAAAGGGTCACGTCCGCCGGTGCTGCTGCACGTAGCGTTCCAGCCGGTCGAGGCCTTCCTTGATGTTTTTCAGGGAGTTGGCGTAGGAGAAGCGCAGGTAGCCTTCGCCATTGGGGCCGAAGTCGATGCCGGGCGTGACGCCCACATGGGCCTTTTCCAGGATGTCGAAGGCCAGGGCGTAGGAGTCGCCGGAAAGGTTTCGGGCATTGACAAAGACGTAGAAGGCGCCGGTGGGTTCCACGGTGATGGTGAAGCCGATTTCGCGCAAACGCCGGATCATGTAGCGCCGGCGTTCGTCGTAGACCGCTTTCATGCGGGCCACGTCCGCCTGGGCGCACGTCAGCGCGGCGATACCGGCCTTTTGCACGGCGGCGTTGGCCGAAATGAAAAAGTTCTGGTGGATTTTCTGCAAGCCCCGCATGAACGGCTTGGGTGCGATGAGATAGCCCAACCGCAGGCCGGTCATGGCAAACAGTTTGGAAAATCCGTTGATGACAAAGGCCCGGTCGGTGAATTCCAGAATGGAGTGGGCCTGTCCTTCGTAAACCAGACCGTGGTAGATCTCGTCCGATACCACATAGGGTCCCATTTCGGCGATGGCCCGCATGCGGTCGGCCGGCAGCAGGGTGCCGGTGGGGTTGCCCGGCGAGTTGATGAAGATGGCCCGGGTACGGGGGGTCAGGTGGGCCTGGATGGCTTCCGGGGTGTATTGATACCCGTCCGCTTCGTAGACCGGTACCGTGACACAGCGGCCCTGGACGAAGTTGATGAAGTTGGGGTAGCAGGCATAGTAGGGATCGGGCAGGATTACCTCGTCGCCGGGCTCCAGCAGGGCGGCGCAGAGCATGAAAATGGCGGGTGAACTGCCCGCTGTGACCACGATCTGGTCCGGGTCCACCGTGACGTTGTAAGTGTCCAGATAGTAGTTGCTGATGGCTTGCCGCAGTTCGCGGATGCCCAGGCTGTGGGTGTAGTGCGTGAACCCCTCTGCCATGGCACGGGTCACCGCCGCGGTGACACAGGCCGGAGCGTCGAAATCGGGTTCGCCCACCTCTAGGTGGACCACATCGATCCCTTGGCACTCCAGTTCACACGCCTTCTCCAGCACATCCATCACGATGAAGGAGGTCATCCGTTCGGCGCGTTGGGCCACCCGGGCCTCCTGGCCGTCAGCCGTTGCGCCATGCGCGATCCCGCACGCCGCCCGGCAACCGGACCCCGCTTTTCCAGAGGATTCTTCCGTCATAAGCTAAACGACCTTGTTCAGGGGATATTCGATGATTCCCTCCGCCCCCGCTCTGAGAAGCCGGGGTATCAGATCGCGCACCACCTGGGTGTCGACCACGCTCTCCACGGCGAACCAGTCGGACTGATAAAGCGGCGAGACGGTGGGCGCGTTCAGACTGGGCAGCAGATTGACCACCGTTTCCAGGTTTTTCTGGGAAACGTTCATTTTGATACCCACCAGCTTTTCGCCCCGCAGCGCCCCTTGCAGCAACAGTGCGATTTGCTCGATCTTCTCCCGTTTGGCCGGGTCTTTCCAGGCCTCGTGGTTGACGATCAACTGGGTGTTGGTCTGCATCAACTCGTAGATGATGCGCAGGCCGTGGGCTTTGATGGTGCTGCCGGTCTCGGTCACCTCCACGATGGCATCCGCCAGGCCCGACACCACCTTGGCTTCGGTGGCACCCCAGGAGAATTCCACCTTTACATCGATGTTGCGCTCGCCGAAAAAGCGCCGGGTGTATTCCACCAGTTCGGTGGCGATCTTTTTGCCTTTGAGATCTTCCAGCGTTTTGACGTTGGAATCATAGGGTACCGCCAGCACCCAGCGGGCCGGTCGCGCGCTGACCTTGGAGTAGATCAGGTCCTGGACCACGTGGACATCGGAGCAATTTTCGGCGATCCAGTCCTTGCCGGTCAGGCCGGCATCCAGGGTGCCGTTTTCCACATAGCGGCTCATCTCCTGGGCCCGGCAGATGGCGCACTCGATGGTATCATCGTCGATCTCCGGAAAGTAACTGCGGCCATTGACGTTGATGGTCCAGCCCGAGCGCTTGAACAGGGCGATGGTGGCGTTTTGCAGGCTGCCCTTGGGCACCCCGAGTTTCAAAGGTAGCGTCATTTCTTGTAAACCTCCTTGGGATCGAACAGCGGCTGGCCAACCACCGTGATGGTACGATCGTCATTGACTTGTTTGTAAAAACAGCTGCGATGGCCGGTGTGGCAAGCCGCTCCGCCGACTTGCTCCACTTTGAGAAGGACCGTGTCGTCGTCGCAGTCGATGCGGATCTCTTTGACCAGCTGAACATTGCCGGATGTGAGACCTTTGGTCCAGAGCGTCTGGCGGGTACGGCTGTAGAAAGTGGCCTTGCCGGTGTGCAAGGTGGTTTCCCATGCCTCGGCGTTCATGAATCCCACCATCAGCACTTCACCACTGGCATGGTCCTGAACGATGGCCGGCACGAGGCCATCCAATTTGTCGAAATCAAGGGTCAGGGTCATCACGAACTCCTTTCGCCCCGCCGCGGCCAGATCGCACGGGGGTTATTTTTAAACTCAAACGAATACCTATTATCGCGGGTGCAGTCAAATCAATTTTCGATCGACTTGCCGTTGCCATTCAATTTTGGTAGTCTTGCCTGGATGGACACGACCTATTATCAGCGGCTATTTTTGCATGGCCGCCGGCCGCTTGCCTTGTCCGAAACGGAAGCTCCGGGCGGCAGCGACCGATGAGATTGGAAAACAATGACAAAACCCGTTACCACTTCACAGATTCTCAAGAAACGGGCCCGCAAGCAACGGCGCGGACCGTGGCTTCGGATCATCCAATGGTCTCTCTGGTCCGTGCTCTTTCTGATGCTCCTGGCGGGCGCGGCCACCGTCGGCATCTTCTGGTATATGGGCCGCGACCTGCCCAAAATCAGTTCCCTGAATGATTATCATCCGCCTATCATCACCACGGTGCATGCCGATGACGGCCGCCTTATCGCCGAGTTTTTCAGGGAACGGCGGATCGTGTTGCCGTTGGAGCAGATGCCGCAGCAGCTTCGGCAGGCCTTTATCGCCGCCGAGGATGCCCGGTTCTACAAACACCAGGGCATCGATCTGGTCAGCATCTTGCGCGCGTTCTACAAAAACCTGGAAGCCGGCACCATCGTGCAGGGCGGCAGCACCATTACCCAACAGGTGACCAAAAGCTTTCTGCTGACCCCCGAACGCAGCTATGAGCGTAAAATCAAAGAAGCCATCCTGGCCTACCAGATCGACCGGACGTTCACCAAGGACGAGGTTCTTTTCCTTTACCTGAACCAGATCTATCTGGGGCATGGTGCTTACGGCGTCGAGGCGGCGGCTCAGAACTATTTCGGAAAGTCGGTCACTGAACTGAACCTGGCCGAATGTGCCATTCTGGCCGGGCTGCCCCAGGCACCCAGCCGTTATTCGCCCTTTCACTATCCCGATCGGGCCAAGCAGCGCCAGATTTATGTGCTTAACCGCATGGTGGACGAGGGCTACATCGACCAGGTGGAAGCTTCCGAAGCCATCGGGGTGACGCTGGATATCCACCCCCGGCGCAATTTGTATCTCGAACAGGTGCCGGTCTATAGCGAGCATGTGCGCCGTTATCTGGAAGGGCGCTATGGTTCGGACGTCCTTTATACGGAGGGACTGAAAGTCCACACCGCCGTTAACATCGACATGCAAAAGGCGTCGGAGGCGCAGGTCAATCAAGGGCTCAAAGAACTGGATCAACGGGAAGGGTATCGGGGGCCGCTGCAGCAACTGTCGGCCGACGATATCGAACCGTTCCTCGAGGCCCAGCAGCAATCGTTGGAAGAGGCCCCCCTTGTGGCGGGTGGCAGCGCCCGGGCAGTCGTGGTCGAGGTCAATGACAGGACCGGTCGGGTGACGGTGCGCATGGGGGCCGACCAGGGGGTGATCCTGTTGGACGACATGCGCTGGGCCCGCAAGCCCAACCCCGATGTCGCCTTCCAGGCCGCCCGATTGGCACGCCCCTCCCAGGCCCTGGCCGCGGGGGACGTGGTGCTGGTGGCGCTGGTGGCGCAAGATCCGGATAGCGGCATCTGGCAACTTCAACTGGACCAGACGCCACTGGCCCAGGCCGCGCTGATGTGTATCGAGGCGGAAACCGGTTTGGTCAAAGCCATGGTGGGTGGCCGGGATTTCATGGAGAGCCAATTCAACCGCGCCATTCAATCCCGCCGGCAACCCGGATCGGCGTTCAAGCCGATCATCTACGCCGCTGCCCTGGATCGCGGCTATACCCCGGCCAGTGTGATCATCGACTCGCCCATTGTGTTCCAGGACATGGAGCAGGATACCACCTGGAAACCCAGAAATTATGGCGAGAAATTTTATGGCCCCACGTTGCTGCGGGAGGCGTTGGCCCAGTCGCGCAATGTGGTGACCATCAAGATGCTGCAGGATATCGGTATTGACTATGCCATCGATTATGCTCGGAAGTTGGGCATCACATCCGATTTAAGTCGCGATCTCTCCATTGCGCTGGGTTCATCCGGGGTTTCCTTGCTGGAGCTGGTCCGGGCCTACGCCGTGTTTGCCAATCAGGGACACCTGGTGGAGCCGGCCTTTATCACCAAGGTCGAGGATCGCTATGGCAATATTCTTGAAGAGATGAACCCGGAGCGTCGCAAGGTACTGGAAGAGAGCACCGCCTACATTATGACCAGCCTGCTCGAAGGCGTGGTTAAGTTTGGAACCGGCCAGCGCATGCGAGCCCTCAAGCGCCCGGTGGCGGGTAAAACCGGCACTACCAACAACCTGCTTGACGCCTGGTTTGTGGGGTATTCCCCGCGCTATGTCACAGGCGTTTGGGTGGGTTACGACCAGGAGAAGTCCATGGGTCGGGGGGAAACCGGCGGCCGTGCGGCCGGCCCCATCTGGCTGGGTTACATGGAGCAGATTCTGAAAAATGAACCGGTACGCATTTTCCCGGTGCCCGAAGGGGTTGTGTTTGCCAAAATCGATGCCGATACCGGTCTGCTGCCCATTCCGGAATCCAAAAACACCGTCTTCGAATGCTTCAAGGAGGGCACCGCACCGGTCGAATATACCCCCCGCCCGGGAACCGTGACCGAGCCGGAGCAGTTTTTCAAGCAAGACATGTGATCGCCCCCGGTACACCGTCAAAAC
>JAGTVD010000448.1 GCA_018224505.1 Desulfatitalea sp.
GGAACGGTTGACCAGCACCATTGTCGCCCCCCAAGGCCGCCTGTCTGTCGATGCCGATCAATCGGTGGCGACCTTGCGATTGTACAACGGAACCATTCATCAGGTCGATCTGGCCGCACAGCACGTCAACAAGATCGACTTTGAAACCTATGATTTAAGCCTGGACATGAGCCGCGGTTTCGAGTCACTGGATCAAGGGGGCAAGCACGTTCAGGAAATGAGCCTTTCCGAATTAAGGCGCGCCACCGCCACGACCCAAAAAAGGGATGGCGCCTATTACAAGGCGCTGAAAGAGTGGCACAAAAAATTCTCTCTCCCGGCGGCCTGCCTGATCATGGCTCTGCTGGCGGTGCCGCTGGGCATACGCGCGCGGTCGGCCCAGCGCGCCTATGGAATCGCTTTGGGGCTTTTCTTCTTCCTGCTCTATTATGTCATGTTGTCCATTGGTTGGGTGCTCGGAGAATCGGGCATCTATCCGCCGGGTGTCGGCATGTGGATTCCCAATGTCATCATTCTGGTCATCGCCTTATTTTTATTGATGCGGACGGCCCAGGAGAAACCTGCCTTGCTGGAAGGCCTGGCGGCCTGGCTAAAACGGCGGCTGCCACGCAACCCTTGGGCGCGACACGCGTGCAGCCCTGAACCCCCATGCGGGACGGACGCATGCTCATAAATCGCCCATGACCATTATCGGACGTTATGTGACCCGGGAGATCGCTCGATACTTCGGCATCATTCTGCTGATTGTGCTGGGGATCTACGTGACCGTCGACTTCATAGAGAAGGTCGATAATTTCATCGACGCCGGCTTGGCGTGGCAGCGGGGCTTTCTCTATTTTTCATATAAGCTGCCCTTCATAATGGTGCAAATGACACCGGTAGGCATCCTGCTGGCGGTGATGATCACTTTCGGCCTGATGGCCAAGAACAACGAACTGCTCGCCCTGCGGAGCGGCGGCGTCAGCCTGGTCTCTTTGATGAGACCGATCGTCCGTTGTGGCTTGGCGGCTACCTTGCTGATGATTCTGGTCGCCGAAGGTGTCATGCCGCTCTCGGTCTCCCAATCCAATCAAATATGGCTGAAGGAGGTAAAAGGGCGCCAGGGAACCCATGTTCGTCAAAATGACATCTGGCTGAAGGGAGATGAAACCATATTACACTTGAAACTGTTCCAGCCGGACCAGCAAGTGGCCAAGGGGATCACTCTGCATCGATTCGATGCTGACTTTAAGATTACGGAACGCATCGATGCCGATGAAGGCACATTCCAGGACGGCGCATGGGTGCTTCGCCGGGGAATCATCCAGCAACAGGGGGACCGGTTCGACGTGCGCATGTTTGATGAAATGCACATGCCGCTTGGCTTCTCTCCGGAGGATCTGGCCCTAACGACACCCAAACCCGAAGAGATGAGTTTTTTGCAATTGCACCGATTTATCAAGAAAGTGGAAGCCGAGGGATATGATGCCACCCGCTACCGAGTGGATTTGCAGGCCAAGGCCGCTTTTCCTTTCATTTCCCTGATCATGACATTGATTGGTGCGGGATTGGCGGCGCGTGGCAAATTCACGGCCGGTTTGCCCAGCAGTGTGGCTTTTGGTTTGGGCATCGCTTTTCTTTACTGGATCGTATTCAGCTTCTGCCTCTCTTTGGGTTATGCCGGCACGCTGCCGCCGGTGGTCGCGGCCTGGGGTGTCAATCTCATTTCCCTGTGCCTGGCAGGCTACCTTATGATCAATGCCGACTGAACCAGTTACCGGGCAGCAATACTTGTGATACCGGGTCCATGCATCTGGCAGAGCCGGCTCCGAAATTTCACAACTGATCATCCGCCGAAAATTCGCAGAGTACTGCGGGCAAACCATGTTTACGGACCGCCCTACACCAGCGCCGATGGTACTTGGACCTAAGCTTTGCTTGACTGCCAGAATAGGTCCGGGCTTTGTCCAAATCAATGACATAGACCTGGTCTTGATCATCGATCAAAACATTTCCGGGATGAAAATCTGCATGCAAAACGCCATGGTCGACCAGGATCGCCACCTGCCGGGCCAACGCCCCCAAGGCCTGTGCAACCCGATGGGGAGCCGTGCGGCTCAACTGTGCCATGGATTGCACAGATTGGATTTCCCGGGTGACCAGCCAGGTGGTGTAAAACAAGCCTCCTTTATATGCGAAAGCAACCGGCTCGGGCGTTTGTACCCCCAGTTGACGGAATCGCAACATCTGCTCGAACTCACCTTGCCCGCGCGTTTTGCCCACCCGGAAATAAGTCCTGTGGACCAGATGGGCCAAAAGGCCGCCACGGCAGAAATGTTTAATGATAACGGGACCTATCGTATCGATATGCAATCTGGTGATTGAACGACGACCGCCCAGTGTTCCGACCGCGGAACGATCTGATGATTGGAATCCCCCCGCCAACTGGTCCAGATGCCGCGAAGTCAGTTGACGATTAGTACCGATGGTGTACAGGCCGTGGGTGATATAATTCAGTGTCATCAGCAGTGCCTACACGCCCCGGCTTCAGGTGTCGGGATACGGGATAAGAACGGACAAAAGGCCTTTGATCGCAGCAATCACAGGCGTTGACAAAATGATGTCCCCCGAAAACTGGTCTGGACGAGCAGGATCCTCCTATGGTGGTTATTTACCCTGCTTCTCTTCCGTGCTATGTTTCATTCGTATTTAGCACCCGTTTTTCCATCAGTTGCCCATCTACAAGGCACAGATGGTTAGCAGCGTTTTACGTCAAGAACAAGGTTTTTCAGTTGATCAATCGCCA
>JAGTVD010000449.1 GCA_018224505.1 Desulfatitalea sp.
CAACTTAATGCCGGATTGCCAACTCAATCATTTCAATTGTCCAAAGCATTCATGGGCACTCGGAATCTTCTTATTTGACAGAAACGAGCCGAATCGATAAAGCATTAAGAAGGCCCTCTTACAAAGGAGCACCCGCAAACCCCGGCGTCAAGGGCCTGAGTCCTGAAAACGAAATCATTCGGCCGTCGCAAAAGCGAAAGGAGGCTCATTATGAGAAAAACATCTCTGGTCCTGTTGAGCATGATGGTTTTGGGGATGTGTGCCACGATCGCAAACGCCCAGGGCACGGGCATTTACTTTTCAGGAAATTTGGGCGGAATACGGGTCATGGATTCGGATGTCACCTGGTACGATGGTTTTCAGGATGAAGCCAAATTCGACACCGGGATTGTCACTACCGTTGCCATTGGTTGGGATTTCGGCATCGGACTTCGACCGGAGTTCGAACTGGGGTTCCGTTTTAACAATGTGGACAGGCAATTTCCCAACGGCATCGGGGGGGAGATCTACTCTTCTTCCATCATGGGCAATCTTCTTTTTGATTTCATCCCCCATCAAAGAGTCAGCCCGTTTATAGGGGCCGGCGTCGGATTTGCGAATGTGGAAGTCGATCTTGATTTCTGGGGCAGTGACGATGACACGGTTTTTGCCTACCAATTCATGGCCGGATTGAGCTTTGCGGTGTCCAGGAATATCAACATCGATCTTCAATATCGCTACTTCGCCACGGAAGATCCTGAATTTGATTTCTTTGAATCCGAATACAAAACGCACAGCGTGATGGGCGGAATCCGCATTCGTTTCTAAGGACAAAAACCTTCTAATTTAATCCTCATACACTTCTTTAAGGTTGGCGTAGAAATCGAGTACATCCGGATTGGAAAGCGAATCCCGGTTCTGTACGGGCTTTTTTTCAATGACCTTTTTGACAGCCAGCTCCACTTTTTTCATATTGAGTGTATAGGGGATATCCGGTACTTCCAGGATTTTTGCCGGCACATGTCGCGGTGAGGCATTTTCACGCAGGCATTTCTTGATCCTGTGCCTGAGGGAGTCGTCAAGCAAGTGATTTCCGGCCATTTTCACAAATAGCAGGACGCGCACATCACCCTTCCAGGTTTGCCCTACAACCAGGCTGTCCTCAATTTCCGAAAAGTCGTTGACCCGCCGGTAGATTTCTGCAGTGCCGATGCGGACACCACCCGGGTTCAAGGTGGTATCCGATCGTCCGTAAATCTTGACCCCGCCATATTCGTTGATCTCGATGTAGTCGCCATGGCGCCATACACCGGGATAGACATCGAAATAGGCACTAACGTACTTTTGATTGTTTGGATCATCCCAAAAATACAGGGGCATGGAAGGAAACGGCGCCGTGCAGACCAGTTCGCCCTGCTGTCCGACGACCGCTTGGCCATTTTCGTCAAAGGCTTCCACCTTCATGCCCAGACCCCGGCACTGCAATTCCCCTGAATAGACCGGCCCGATGGGATTGCCTAATGCAAAGCAGCCGTTTAAATCCGTACCCCCGGAAATGGAGGCCAACTGCAAATCCGACTTGATGGCATCGTAAACGAAAGCAAATCCTTCTTCCGACAGGGGTGAACCCGTGGATAGCAGCACCCTCAAATGCGACAGATCATACTGATCGCCGGGGCGCATGCCCGTGTTCTCAAGGGCTCCTAAATATCCGGCGCTGGTGCCGAAAACCGTGAGCTTCTGCTCCTGGGCCATATGCCACAGCACCTCCGGGCCGGGATGAAATGGATTTCCGTCATAAAGCACCACGGTGGCGCCGGCGCCAAGACCGCTGGTGAGCCAATTCCACATCATCCAACCGCAGGTGGTGAAATAGAAAATGTTATCTTCCCGGCCCACATCCGTATGCAGGACCATCTCCTTGAGCTGGTTGATTAAAATGCCCGCGGCCCCCTGGACCATGCACTTGGGAAGGCCGGTGGTGCCGGACGAATACATGATGTACAACGGATGATCGGCAGGCAGTTGGGCAAAATCAATTTCCAGACCCGGCTGATCAGACCTGAAATCCGCGTACAGCATGGCATCCCGGATACCCGAAATATCGGGCTCGGGTTGGGCGTGTGGCACGACGATAAAGTGCTCCACTGACGGGATCTGCTGGGCGATTTGTTCAAGCCGAGCCAAGGTGTCGATGCGCTTGCCTTTGAAAAAGTACCCGTCTGCGGCAAACAACACTTTCGGTTGGATCTGTCCGAATCGATCCAGCACCCCCTTGATGCCGAAGTCCGGGGAGCACGATGACCAGGTGGCTCCCAGGCTTACGGCCGCCAGCATGGCAATAATCGTATGGGCTAGATTGGGCATGTACGCCACGACGCGGTCACCCGGCACCACTCCCAATTCTTTTAAGGATTGGGCCACCCGGGCGGTTTCATCGAACAACTGGGCATAGCTCCAGTACACCGGGGCCTGAGCCTCGCCAAGAAACACCAGGGCAGTCTTATCATCGCGGTATCTGAGCAGGTTTTCGGCAAAATTGAGCCTGGCCCCGGGGAACCATTTGGCACCGGGCATCCTTGACAGATCGTCCACCACCTGGTCATAGTGGCGGGATGCCTTTATTTCCAGAAAATCCCAGGCCGCGGCCCAGAAATCGGGGATCTCGGTCACAGACCACTCGTAGAGCTGGCTATAATCACTGAAATCTTTCCCAAATCGTTCATTGACAAAAACCATAAACCGGTGCATGCGGGTCCCTAATACTGTGTCTGCTGACGGTTTCCATAATAATTTCGACATGCAAGGCATCCTTTCAGTTCTCCTGAACAGCCACTAACAAACCATTGACAGCTTTCTGTGGGTGGACACTTATTAGAATCTCACATTTCCAAATGCCGGGTCGCCGATGGGTTTTAAAAGGCTGACTTCGAAAGCCATCGCGAGCCAATCCCTGATTTCCGAGAATTTAAGAACCCTGTCGCTG
>JAGTVD010000450.1 GCA_018224505.1 Desulfatitalea sp.
GCCCGGAAGACGCGGTTCACCAGGGCCATGTCGTCGGGGGTCTCCTCCAGTTCCAGCAGCGATGTTTCCAATTCGGCCAAAAGTTCGTAGGCTTCGACCTTGTAGGCTTCTTGTTGGCAATCCATTGCTCAGGCCTCTTTGGCAGTGTTCGGGAAACGGTCCAGGTGCAGTCCGGCCAAGGCCAGGGCTGCCGTGACCGCGGGCGATGGTGTGTCGATCCGGATATCGGCATTCGGCGCGCCGGCGGCACGGGCGATCTGGCAAAGGATCTGGAGTCCCGCGCCATCGCATGTCTCCACCGTGCTCAGATCCACTGTTAGGGGATCGGGGGAGGACAATAACGGCAAAAGCGCACGCCAGACGTCGGCGGCTTCCCAGATGTTCAGCGCGCCGCTGATGCGCACCGTACTGCGGCCATCAATGGGTTGTGTTTCTATCGGCATAAAACCTCTTTTCTGTTTGATCGCGGCCGGACAGTGCTCCTGAGGGTGGTGGTCATTAGAACAGCTCCACATTGTCATCGAAAGCATCGTCGTCGGCCGCGGCGCCAGGATCGCACGGGTCCGGCGCCTGCGGCTGCCCCGTTTGAATTATCCCCAAATGGGCCTTGCGTTCCCGGTCCATGGTGTAGCGTGCCATGACGCGTTGTTCTTCGGCCATCCAATCATCGGGGGCCGCGTCGGCAAAGGGTTGCAGGGTCGTTTTGACGGCCGCAAGCCGGGCGAGCTGATCCTGGCATCCTTGGCCCATGGTGTCGAAAAAGTGGATGCGGTCGCGGCTTTCTCCGATGCGCGCCTCCAGTTGGCGGCCCATCTCGATCGCCTGGTGGGAATTCGTTTTGAAATCGGCGCAGGCCGTGGCGAAGGTCTCGATGCCCTGGCGCAGCAGCGCGCCGGCGCCGCCGCTGACATCTGTTGCGTCCGCGTTGGCCCGGTCCATGGCGCGGGAAGATGCGGCGATGCGTTCCATGATGTCGGTCACCGCACCGATGGTGGTGTTGGACTGCTCGGCCAGCGCCTTCATTTCATTGACGATGGCGGCGATGGCACGGCCCGCGTCTCCCAGGCGGGAGGAGCGGATCACCGCATTAAGCGCTTTGAGGCGAATTTCGAAGTTGATATCACGCACCTGGTCGATATGGGCGTTCATGCGGTCCATGGTGCGCCCGGTCTGCTCACGGGCCTCCCCCAGGCGCCGGATGTGACTCAGTCCTTCGTCGAACAGGGCGATCAACCGTTCCAGCTCCCGGGTCAGCAGGGCCACCGGATGGCGGCCCCGGGCGTTGCCGGCCGGGCAGGCGCCGCCGATTTCAAGGGTGTCCAGCGCTTCGGCGCGGGTCACGGCCGCCACCGCCGCCAACAGGCTGTCCAGGGCCGATTCGCTTTGCCGGCGCACTCCGTCCACATCTTCGGTGATGGTTTGCAACTGGGCCACCTGCACACGGTTGATGCCGTACACCCTGCCCAGCACCGCCGGCAGGGGCACCTCCGCTATTGCGGCCAGGATGTGCACGGCCTCATCCATGGCCTCCTGGATATGGGCCGCCCGCTGGGAGATGTTGTCATGGATCTGCACACTGACCACCAGATGACCGACCTGCTGGTCGATCTGCCGCGACTGCTCGCCGATGCGGTCCAGGGCGTCCATGGTCAGCGCCATGAAGTGGGCCACCTGGTCCAGGGCCGAGAGCACGGCCGCCTGGGCATCGCCCATGAGGGTTTCCAGGTCCGCCATGCGTGCGCCGATATCGGCTTGCACCGCATCGAGGGTCTGGCGTGCCGTGTGGGCGTCCGCGCTGATATGCCGGACGGCCGTGTGGACCGTGCGCGCCAGTTCGGCAATCTCCTCGGCCAGCGCCTGGAAAGCGGCCGAGGCCGCCGGGCTGCGGGCGCTTTCGATGCGGATGGTCAAGCCCACCATTTTCAGGTTTTTGGCCACCTGCTTGAACTGCTGATTCTGCTGGTCCAGGGCTCCCAGGTCGACCCGGATGGTCTGCAAGCCGCGCAGGTCTTCGGCCAGCTGCTGCCGGCGCGCATTGATCTCCTCGATGGCCCCGGCGGCATGCCGTTCAATGGTCTTTAGCGCCCCTTGAATGGAATCGGTCTGATCCTCGGCCAGTGCGGCCACGATGGTTTGGGTCAACTGCTGCGCTTCGGCCTGAATGGTGTGCAACCGGCCGCCCAGATCGAGAAAATCATCTTCGGTTCGGGCGCAGATGACGGTGAGCGCCTTGCCACTGCCGAGCAGATCGGCGCTCAGAGCGTCAGTGTCCACCAGGGGTGGGGGTGATAAGGCCATCGCCTGGCCGTCGCACGCTTCCGGTGGGGCGCCGTTTGGTAATCCTGCGGGCGGGAAGGCCGGCAGACAGGTGTCGGGTGGCACCGAAGCGCTTCGCCGGACCAGCCGGCGGGCCAGTTCGGCCCCGCGCCGGATCAGCGGCGACCGCGTCAGAAAATGGAAGGCGGGTATGGCGGCAGTCAATCCCATGATGCTTCTTCTTCTCTCCTCGTTAGGGCCATTGGTTCTATTATCGGCCCAAAGCATTTAAACTTGATCTTCCCCGATCGCTTCCAGGACCTCTCCCAACGGTAACCGTACGGTAAAGGTGGTGCCCGCACCTGCGGCGCTCTCCGCGGTGATGGTGCCGCCGTGGTTGTGGGCGATGTCATATGCCACCTTCAATCCCAGCCCCGTTCCCGCGCCCACCGGCTTGGTGGTGAAAAAGGGGTCGAAGATTTTGTTCAGATGTTCCGGGGCGATCCCGGAACCGCTGTCGGTGATGCTCACCACCGCCTGATGTTCCTCGATGCCGGTGCGGATGGTGATGGTGCCTTGCCCGGTGATGGCCTGGGTTGCATTGACGAGCAGGTTCAAATAGAGCTGGTTGAGCCGCTGGGCATAGGTGGCCATGGCGGGCAGCGTGCCGTATTCCCGCCGGATTTCGATGCGGTGCTGGGTGTCGTGCCGCACCAGGTTGACGGCCGAATCGATGACCGCGTGCAGATCGGTGACCACCTTGGTTTCCTGGCCGGGGTGGATGGCGGCCTTCAAATCCGCCACGATGCGTCGGATGCGGTCGGTGCCTTCCCGGGTTTCGGCGATGAGGCTCCCCATGTCCGTCATGATGTAGTTCAGATCCAGCGTTTCTTCCATGGCGGCAAGGTCTGCGATCCGTTGCCGAAGTTCCGCCGGCAGGGTGGCAACGATCTCGGGATCTTCCAATTGTGCCCGCCGCGCGCCAAAGGCCGTGATGGCCGTCTGCAGATCATCGTGGTACTCGGCCAGCGTGTGCAGGTTGCTGCTGACGAAACCGGCCGGGTTGTTGATTTCATGGGCCACGCCGGCGGCCA
>JAGTVD010000451.1 GCA_018224505.1 Desulfatitalea sp.
GTTGGAGCCCCACGGAAAAAATGGATTGGATAGCGCGCTTCACCGAGGCCTCGCAAGCATTGTTTGACGCCACTGAAGGGCAATTGCGCTTCGGCCATATTTACATGACTGACGATGCTTGGGGGCTCGGGCACGCTGAGTTTGTGGTGCATGCCTTTTCCGGCACCGCCTACGCGACCTACGGCGGATATGGCAACTTCGGGATGTCCATTCAACTGTTCGAGGAGCAACGCACAGGCGATCCGCGAACGATTGTGCATGAATTCGGACACCATGCCTTTAAACTGGGGGACGAGTACACCGGCCCGGTCCAAACAGATGAAATAAATCAGAATGTCACGCCACCATCATACGAGGAATCCCCACCGGTTTACAATGTTGTTCCAATACTTCCGTCCGAGATCGACAGCCAGTCACTTCAATATGGTTATGCTTTTCTCGTCTTCAGCGGGCAGATTGAACGTTTGATCGTCGCGGAACATTCCTCGGAACAAGTGAATGTTTTTAGTTCGTTTTCCTTGAATCCCAAGAGTGCGCAGGGGTCACGAATCGCTTATCAGCCGCAATATAACTATTCTTACGATCAATATCCGGACGGGATTTTAATCCGATGCCGCGGATTGGGCGTACAGAGCGCCAATTATTGCCTCATGGAGCGATACAGTACCGCGCCGGGTACAGGGGTGGTGTCGGAATTCTGTTCGCATGATAACCACGATCCGGACCACGACACCTCCCACGATGCCAGGCATGGCGGCATGTCCTGCTGGGAGGTCATTCAGCAGGTCATGCAGGATCGATATGCACACGCGCTCAGCGCTCCCAACCCTGCGGTGCCCGGGCAGCAGACAAGCGAAGCGCCAATGTTTTTCGATCTTGTGAAAGAGGCCCGCATTGCCCTGGTAATCGATCGCTCGGGTTCGATGGGCCATGACAACAAGATCCAGGGGGCCCGCTTCGGCATCGAGCAGTGGATCAACAGCGCTCACCAGGACAACGACTGGTTGTCCGTGATCTGGTTCAATGAAACCTTCGACACCCGGTTGGCGCTCGATCAGATCGGCCAGGGTGAGATCGACGCGATCATTGACCAGGTCAATAATGTCAATCCCGGCGGGTGGACCAATATCAGGGACTCATTGCTCGAGGCGGTCGACCAGATTCAGTCGCGTGACGGGCGGGCGGCCGTGCAGGCCATTGTGCTGCTCACCGATGGCATCCACAATCGCCCCGAAGGCGGCACCTCGATCGCCCAGGCGATTCCGACCCTGCAGGATGCAGGCATTCCTGTTTATGTGATTGCCCTCGGCACACCGGCGAATGTGGACTACGATGCACTCGAAGAACTTGTCCGGGAAACCGGCGGTTTCATCAACCCGGTGGGCAAGGCTGAAGACCAAGACGGGAATCCGCTTCCTCCGGACCAACAGAATTCGTTGATCTCAATTCACCTCTACATTATGAATTCAATATTGCGAAACGGTTTGGTTTCAGTGGGGGACCATACTGTCGCCGGCGCTCCGCCGGATTCCGATTTCGGCAAAGCCGTCTCGTTTGCCGGTCGCGAACGTCTGACGTTGAAGAATTTGGCTAGGCTTCTGGGCTTTGCCGGTCTCAAAACTTTTGTAAAAAAACACAACCGGTCGTATTCTTTCTCCGTTCCGTTCATGGTTGAGGAGGGGGCGTCCACCGCACGGTTTTCGATCACCTATGGGAAATCCGATAAATTTTTGCTTTTTCTGATGGATCCGGAGAACAATCCGGTGGATTTCACGCCTTCATCCAATGCCGTCCTGATTGCGCCTGATAGCCCTTACGCAACCGCCATCATCCGAAATCCAAAACCCGGCCTGTGGCATGCGGTGATTGTAAGGGCCTCGACGGGGCCGGCCGCACGCGTCAATTATGCGGCGGGTGTGGAAAACCGTATGATCGCCGTCCATGCGGACTGCGACCGCGAGGTGGAGCCGGGTATGCCGGTCACCTTATCCGCCCATGCGGCGTGGGGCGACCGCCTTTCGGGATTGCGCGTCACGGCCAGCCTCAAAGGCCCTGACGGGAGCACGCACCATCTCGTGTTGAATGACGAGACCAGAGAAGAACCAAACAGCGGCGAATACCGGGCCTCTTTCTCGCCCCAGGTTTCCGGGCGCTATACCGGTGAAGTGCGGATTGTTTCCAGGGGCGGGTGCATATATGCGGGGGGCATCCACCGCGCATCCCATGCCAAGCATAACGATAAAGAACCCGTCCGGTATGACCTGCGGTCCAAGGCACCGGTTTTCATACGGCGCCTGCAGATCTATTTTGACGCCGGCAAACGGCCTGTGCCCAGAGATCTCGATGAAGGGCGTAAAGGCCGTGGGGACCGCGCACCCGTGCGGGAGCGTCTCAAGGGGTTGACGCCCATCACGGTTAAAAAGTCGCGCAGTGCCCCGCCTGCAAAAAGAGGCAAGTGACTCTTCGGATCACTTTGGGAAGGATTTCTAACAAGGCCGGTACCTCTCAGCGCCTGTGAGGAGAATTCATATGAAAACGATAAAAGTCATCGCACTGCAATCGACGTTTCTGCTTGTCGCGGTCCTGTTGACCGCCTGTGCCGGAAAATTCACATCGGTTAACGTAACGAAAACATTGCCCGGCCAGGAGAAGGTCGCCAGGGCATATGCCACCATGAATTATGACACGGTGCAAGGCAAGTCGCTGTCCTATCAAGTGGATGGCGGCGCCAGCAACACCGCGCCGACTGCTGATATACAGGCTGTTGGCGGCGGCAAGCGCACATACAGCTACCAAATCCCCGGTTCGGGCGCTTGGCAGCCAGGACAGGTGTTGAATTACACTTGGCAGATTAATTTTAACCGCGCAGGACAGAAAACCCAATCCGGCACACTGACCGTTCCAGGTGTTCCCGATCTTACCATACCGCCGCAGGGAATATCTTTCAGCGTGGGCGGTGCGGAGGTGCCCGGTAATCCGGGTTCCGTCAATCCGGACCAGCAGCCGGCCATATCCGTCGGTCAAAATTTCACAGTGAAGGTGGTTGTTCGAAATCAAAATAATACCGTTATGCCCGAACCTTTCGTTGTCAAATTGTATATTAGTAATGAAACTTCCGGCCAGCTGGTGGAAGATCTTGAAGCAACTGTGCAGGGCGTGCCCGTTGGGCAGGACGGGGCTGCCTATTTTGGTTACAAATTCGATACGCCGGCCACCCTCCTCTTTGCTGCCGAAGCCGATGCCAATTATGAGTTGCCGGAAACCAATGAAAACAATAACACCTCGTTCGGAATTGCCCGCGTGCGCATCGTACAGTAGATCCGTTTGGGGCCCGCGTAGAAAACATCTTTTTAAGGTTTCCTATGCATGGCCAAAAGTCCGGATTCCACAAGGATCTTGACGTAACGTTTTTCCAGAACAGATGGCCCAGTCAATGGGAGAACGGCGTTTAATGTAGGCCCCAAAGTTGCAACATCGGGGTTGACCTGCCGCATCGGGTTGGGTTACCTCTAAGTACGCATTGATTTTCTTCCAGGGCGTCACCGATAACACTGAAAGGCAGGAGGCAGACGCAATGTACAGAAGGATCATGGTCCCGTTGGATGGGTCAAAGCTTGCCGAGTGTGTGCTCCCCCATGTCGAGGCATTTGTCAAAGGGTTTCA
>JAGTVD010000452.1 GCA_018224505.1 Desulfatitalea sp.
GATCAACCGATCAACCGATCAACCGATCAACCGATCAACCGATCAACCGATCAACCGATCAACCGATCAACCGATCAACCGATCAACCGATCAACCGATCAACCGATCAACCGATCAACTGATCAACCGATCAACCGATCAACTGATCAACCGATCAACCGATCAACTGATCAACTGATCAACCGATCAACCGATCAACCGATCAACCGATCAACCGATCAACTGATCAACTGATCAACCGATCAACTGATCAACCGATCAACCGATCAACCGATCAACTGATCAACTGATCAACCGATCAACCAACAACCCACGCACCCGAAAACATACCCATGGAAATCCTTATTTCTGAAGATGACCTGATTTCGCGTACCCTGCTGGAAAAGATGGTCGCTGAAATGGGCCACCAGGTGATTGTGACCGAAAACGGCCACCAAGCGTGGGAATCGATCCGGCAGCGGCCGATTCGGATGGTGATCACCGATTGGGTGATGCCTGAGATGGACGGACTGGGGCTGTGTCGTAAGATCCGCGGTGCAAAGATGGACCGTTATGTCTACATTATCATGCTGACATCCAGGGACGGCCAAAGCGATCTGGTGGAAGTCTTCGAGTCCGGAGCGGATGATTATATCACCAAACCGTTTAACCCCGATGAACTCCGTGCCCGACTGCTTACCGGGTTGCGCGTTATTGAGCTGGAAGAGGGCCATCGGCGCATGAAATCCGAGATCCTGCACAACGCAGCCCAGATCGAGGCCAAAAACAAACGCCTCGAAACTACGCTCAAACGCCTTGAAGAGACCCAAGCGCAGATGGTGCATTCGGAAAAGATGGCCTCCATCGGCCAACTGGCAGCCGGTGTGGCCCACGAGATCAATAATCCCACCGGGTTCGTCAGCAGCAATTTAAAGACACTGGCGGACTATCAAAAGGATATTGCCACCCTGATCGCCAAATATCGGGAGCTGATCGGCATGTTATCATCCCATGTTGCCGGAGAGTCGCCGGGCAGCGCACTGGAGGAGGTCATTACCGCCATTAAAGCCTTTGAGAAAGAGATCGAACTCGATTATGTACTGTCCGATATCACTGACCTGATCAACGATTGCCGGGAGGGCACCAACCGGATCAAGAAAATCGTCCTCGATCTGAAGGATTTTGCCCATCCCGGCGAGGACCGTCTGCAAGCGACGGATATCAACCACGGGCTGGATTCCACATTGAACGTCGTGAGCAATGAACTGAAGTATAAAGCCACAGTGGTGACCGATTACGGTGATCTGCCAATGGTTCAGGGGTACCCCCAGCAACTTAACCAGGTATTCATGAACATCTTGGTCAACGCGGCCCAGGCCATCGAAAAGAAAGGGCGGATCGAGGTGCGGACGCGGGCTGTGGACCGATTCGTCGAAGTAACCATCCAGGATAATGGCTGCGGTGTTCCGCCCGGCAACCTGTCAAAAATCTTCGATCCGTTTTTCACCACCAAGGAGGTGGGCAAGGGAACGGGGTTGGGGATGAACATCGCCTACAATATTGTGCGCAAGCACAACGGCACGATAGAAGTGACCAGCGATCCGGGGCAAGGCACCACCTTTACCATCCGGCTGCCGGCGACGGCCTGAGGCCGGCTATGCCTGATTGATGCTCGATGCCATGTACCCGGCGCCAAAGCCGTTGTCGATATTGACTACGGCCACATTGGAGCTGCAACTGCTGAGCATGCCGAACAGGGCGGTCAGGCCCCCGAGGCTCACCCCGTAGCCCACGCTGGTCGGCACGGCGATCACGGGCCGTTTCACCATCCCGGCCACGACGCTGGGCAGCGCGCCCTCCATGCCGGCGACCACGATCAATACCCGGGCTTCTTCCAGTAATGGTTTGTGCGCCATCAGGCGGTGAATGCCGGCCACGCCCACATCGAAAACCGATTTGACCTCATTGCCCATGGCATCGGCGGTAAGACAGGCCTCCCGCGCCACGGGAATGTCGGAGGTGCCCGCCGACACCACCAGGATGGTGCCCAGGCCTGTTTTGGGCAGCGGCACACTTTGCCAGACGATCATGCGCGCTTCGGCGTCGTAGCGCGCCGCGGGAAAGCGGGCCGACACCTGCTCGGCCTTGGCGGCATCCACCCGGGTAACCAGGATCACCTGCTCCTGAAGCTGCATGCGTTCCATGATGCCTATGATCTGCACCACCGACTTGCCTTCGCCGAAAATGACCTCCGGAAACCCTTTGCGCAGGCTCCGGTGATGGTCGATGTGGGCGAAGTCGATATCCTCCATGGCCAGATCGGCCAAGCGCTTTTTGGCTGCTTCGATTCCGAGGCCGCCACCGGCCACCGATTCGAGAATCTGAGTCAACAGCATATGATTCATCAGGCAGAAATCCTCCTCATTATTGTGATTGCATGTGCCAAACGAAGCGATACGACTTGCAAGGTTATGGAAGATGGGTGTATGCCAAACCCCGTAAACGGTCAATGGATTTCCATAAATTTCAATAGAAGGGCAGATCAATGCGCATTGTGGCCATTATTCCCTCCCGATACGGTTCGACCCGCTTCGAAGGCAAACCGCTGGCCCTCATTCTGGGCAAGCCGATGATTCAACATGTGTACGAGAGCGCGGCCAGGGCCCAGCGCGTTTCGGCGGTGGTGGTGGCCACGGACGATGAGCGCATTGCCGATGCCGTGCGGCGTTTCGGCGGGCAAGTGCAGATGACCGCAGTGGAAAACCGTTCGGGAACCGACCGCGTGGCCGAGGCGGCCGAGCAGTTGGGGTTGTCCGCCACCGATATCGTCATCAATGTGCAGGGCGACCAGCCCCTGGTTCACCCCGATTGCTTCGATGCCGTGGTGGCGCCGCTGCTGGAAGATCCCCATCTGGCAATGAGTACGTTGGCTTTTGTCATCCAGGATCCCCGGGAGTACACCGATCCCAAGGATTGCAAAGTGGTCATGGACTACCGGAACAATGCGCTCTACTTCTCGCGCGCCGCCATTCCCTTTGACCGCGACGGGCAGCCGGATATGAAAGCGTACAAGCACTTGGGGGTCTATGCGTACACCCGGCGGTTTCTGGAAATATTCAGACAGTTGCCAAGCGGATACCTTGAACAGATCGAAAAACTGGAACAACTCCGGGCCCTGGAGTTCGGCCATCCCATCAAGGTGGTGATCACAGCTCACGATTCACCGGAGGTGGACCTGCCCGAGGATATCCGCCGCATCGAAATATTATTGCGCGGGTGATCGATACCCCATGTGCTGTCCCATTGGCATAGGCCTCTGCCTTAAAAGAATGCCCCGAAGGAATTGCCATTGCGTCTTTTCTGGGGTACAAAAAGAGCATCAACGGATACAGCGATCGCTGGTCGGGTATCATCCGCGCAATCAGGGACACACGGGCATCCGGCAAGAAACACAATCGCAATTGGACCTGTTTGCACCCTCAGCGGGCTATCAACAATCCCACGGAAGGAGCGTCACATCATGGAGGTTCGGACCTATCCGGAGTTCAGTACCCATTACCCCCTACTGCTCAAAACCTTCATGCAACGGCCGGTTCAGCTCTACCCGGACCAGATCGGACTGGTCTATCGCAACCACACCACCGGCGCCTACCAGCGGTTTACCTGGGCGCAATGGCATGCGCGCACCTGCCGTTTGGCCAATGCCTTAAAAAAACTGGGGGTTCAGCCTGGTAAGCCCGGCGAACCCGGCGACCGCATCGGCACCATGGCGCTCAATACCCACCGCCACATGGAGCTGTACTACGCGGTTCCCTGTTCAGGCGCCATGCTGCACTGCGTCAATGTGCGCCTGGCCATCGAGCATGTGCTCTACACCATCACCCACGCCGAGGACAAAGTGCTGTTCTTCGACGATGTCTTTCTGCCCATGGTGGAGAGCATCTATGACCGGATTAAAGACACGGTCAAGGCGTTCGTTTACATGTCCGACCAGCCGGGACTGCCCGAATCCCGTATCGAGCCCCTTTATGATTATGAAACCTTGATCGGCGCAGAGGAGGTACAGTTTGACTGGCCCTACCTGCACGAAGACACCTATGCCACGCTTTGCTATACCACCGCCACCACCGGGCAGCCCAAGGGCGCCATGTTCACCCAGCGGGCGCTCTACCTGCAGACGTTGCACCTCATTGCCCTGGCCAGTTTCAACAACGATCCGCAGACGGAACAGCCGGGGGAGGACAATGTTCCCATGATCACCACCCCCATGTTTCATATCCACGCCTGGAGCCAGCCGTATACCTATGTCTATCGCTGCGCCAAAATCGTCCTGCCGGGCACATTTACGGTGGACGGGTTTTGTGATCTGGTGCAAACCGAAAAAGTGACCCACGCGGCAGTGGTGCCGACCATCCTGGCCCTGCTGCTGGAGTACGAGGACATTGACCGCTATGATTTGAGCAGCCTGGTCTCCCTGGGTGTCGGCGGTGGCGCTTTGCCACTGGGCCTCAAGGAGAAGATCGAACAGCGGATTCCCAAGATGCGCGCTTCTTCCGGGTACGGCATGACCGAAACGGCACCGGTCTCCGTGACCGCTTTTATTAAAAAGCATATGCGGGACTGGCCCAAAGAGCAGTTGGATCAGGTACGGGTCAAGACCGGTCTGCCGGTTCCCGGCATGGAGGTGGAAGTACTGGATGGCGATGGGGTGCTTGTGCCCCGGGACAACAAAACCATTGGCGAGATCGTGGTGCGCGGTCCCTGGGTGATGGAAAAGTACTACAAAAACCCCCAAAAGACAGCGGAGGTGTGGTACGGCGACTGGTTCCACACGGGCGACCTGGCTACGGTGGATGAGGAGGGGTTCCTGACCATTGTGGACCGCATGTCCGATGTGATCCGCAGCGGCTCGGAAATGATTCCCACTGTGCTGCTGGAAAATATTATCGCCACCGCCGATTTCGTCCTCGAGGCCACGGTGGTGGGGGTTCCCGATCCGGTTTGGGGCGAAAAAGCCATGGCCGTGGTCAAGCTGGTGTCCGGCAGCCGCAAGGAGGCCCGGGACCTGATCGACTTTCTAAAAGCCGAGGGGGTTGAAAAGGGCAAAATAACCAAATGGATGTTGCCCAAACTGGTGGCCATCGTGGACCAAATCCCCAAGACGAGTGTCGGCAAATTCAGCAAGCGGTTGATCCGCAACAATCTCGGCAAGTTCCTGGCTAAAGCGGTGGAGATCAAGGAGTGAGCGCGGATTAAAATCATTTTATGATTTGGGTTTCCAACTCCTCCTCCTTTGGGGCCGGGGTGGGTGCCGGCACGGGTCTGGGTGCAGCGGGGGTCGCGGATGGCCTCTGGGCCAGTTGCCTCTCCAGGGCATTGACTTTGGACTGCAGGGCGTCAATCTGGCCTTTGACCGCTGTTTCGATCCGCAGCGTTTCCAGACGCAGGGCCAGATCGAAGGCTTGTTTGTCCATCTTGCGGGCATCCACATCCGTCAGGCGCTTCTGCAGCTCGGCGATGCGGGCGTTGGCACTGGTGAGTGTTTCCCCCTGTTGGACCACCTCGCCATGCATTTCCTGCAAGAAGGCGGCATTCTGCTTGCCGGCCTGATCAGCCGCCGCGGCCACGCTGTCGATTTGTTGGGCAAGGGCATCCCGGGTTTCATTGAGCGATTTTTGGGTCAAGGCGCCCCGCCGCACTTCACCGATGGCGTCGTGCAGCTTTTCAAATCGCACTTGAACCGATGCCATGGCATGATTGTTCTGTTCGATCAGGGTTTCCAGATCCTGCTCCAACTTGGCCTGGCGCACCGAAAGGGTGGAGAATCGGGATTCCAGGTCACTGGAGAGTTTTCGAAACTCGATGGCGCCGCTGTCTTCTGTCTGCACCACCCGCTTTTTGATGTCCAGATAGGCGATTACCAGAACGATGACGATCAGTACGGGGATGATGACGGAGATCAACGTCACCCGCTGGCTGATTTTCTCCAGGCGCAACTCGTTGATTTCCGAAGGTATGGCCCTCTCGTCCATCTCCTCGTTGTCGGGTCCCAGGCGCATTTTGAAATGTTCGTCCGCTTCGGGGCGCTCATCGGTCTCGTCTACTTTGTCATTCATATGCCATTGCTTCCGTAACGGTTTATTCCCATTCGATGGTGCTGGGCGGTTTGGAGCTGATGTCGTACACCACGCGGTTCACGCCGCGCACTTCATTGATAATGCGGTTGGAAATGCGCCCGAGCAGATCGTGCGGCAATTTGGCCCAGTCCGCGGTCATGGCGTCCTTGCTGGTGACCGCCCGAATGGCAACGATATGTTCATAGGTGCGGCTGTCGCCCATGATGCCGACGCTCTTGATGGGCAACAGCACCGCAAAGGATTGCCATAATTTACGATAATACCCCGCGGCCTTGATCTCCTCGATCAGCACGTGATCCACTTGGCGCAGGATGCCCAACCGCTTTTCCGACACCTCGCCGATCACACGGATAGCCAGTCCCGGTCCGGGAAACGGCTGACGCCAGACCAGTTCCGGATCCAGGCCCATCTGTTTGCCCAACTTGCGCACTTCGTCCTTGAACAAGTATTGCAGCGGCTCGACCAATTTAAGTTTCATCCGTTTGGGCAAGCCCCCCACATTGTGGTGGGATTTGATCACCGCCGTGGGACCGCCGAAGGCGGAACGGGATTCGATCACATCCGGGTAGAGCGTGCCCTGGGCGAGAAAATCGGCCCCCTCGATCTTGCGCGCCTCGGCTTCGAACACTTCCATGAAGCGTTTGCCGATGATTTTCCGTTTTTTCTCCGGGTCGCTGACCTTGGCCAGGGCCTTGAGAAACAGAGTGCGTGCGTTGACGAACCGGATATTAATCTTCAAGTGCTCCTTGAAGGTTTTTTTGAGTTTAAGGGCTTCATCCAGGCGCAGCAGGCCGTTGTCCACAAAAATACAGGTCAGCTGGTGACCGATGGCTTGATGGATCAGAAGCGCAGTCACCGACGAGTCAACGCCGCCGCTCAAACCAAGGATCACCTTGCGATCCCCCACTTGCTGCCGAATGTCCGCCACGGCCTGGCGGGCAAACGCTTTCATAGTCCAATTGCGTTTGCAGCCGCACACATCGAACAGAAAATTGCGCAGCATCTGTTTGCCCTTGGGGGTATGGACCACCTCCGGATGAAACTGAAACCCGTAAAAACGCTTCTGATAGTCCGCGGCGGCCGCCACGGGGGTGTTCTCCGTATCGGCGGTCGTCACAAAACCCTCCGGCAACCGGGAGATCGAGTCGCCATGGCTCATCCAGACCGTGCTGCGATCCGGCACATCTTTGAACAGGGTGTCGGATTGTTTGATCCGCAGCTCGGAAAAACCGTACTCACGCTTCCGCGACGCTTTGACTTGGCCGCCGAGGGTGTCCACCATGAACTGCATACCGTAGCAGATCCCCAGCACGGGGATACCCAGATCGAACAGACGCTTGTCGACCCGGGGGCTGTTGGCCGCGTAGATGCTCGAAGGCCCGCCGGACAACACGATGCCAAGGGGACTGAGTGCCTGGATGCGTTCAATGGGAATGGTGGGCGGTTCGATGATGCAATAGACGCCGCATTCACGCAATCGCCGTGCAATGAGCTGATTGAACTGAGAACCGAAATCGATGATCAGAATCATATGGCCTTCTATTGATATGTTCAATAAAGAAAAGTAGTTAAACGCATTGCGAAATCAAACCGAATATGGTAGAGACGGCCAAAAAAGTCAACGCTTTTGTGGTGCACGCGCTTGTGGTGACATATGATTGTTCAGATTTACGAGATACAGACGCTGGCGGAAGCCGAGGCCATGATCGAGTTGGGTGTGGACCACTTGGGCAGCGTGCTTTTGTCCCGGCAGCGGTGGCGCGATCCGGGTTTGCGGGATGTTATCGACGCCGTCAGGGCGGCCGGACGCACCAGCAGCTTGATTCCGTTGTTCAAGGATGTGGCGACCACTGCCCGGGCCATTGCCTACTATCGGCCGGACATCATCCATTTTTGTGAATCGCTGCCCGCGGGCGATTTGGACAATGGTCCGGTGGCAGAGGCCCTTTCGCGACAGCAGGAGATTCGCAAACAGTTCCCCGGGGTGGCCATCATGCGCTCCATTCCAATTGGCAGCCAGGGCCATGGCGATGCATTGCCCTCCTTGCCGCTTGCAACTCGGTTCGAGCCCGTAAGTGACTGGTTTCTGACCGACACTGTCCTTATCCAGTCCAAGGGCATCGGTCTGGCAGACCAACCAGTGAACGGTTTCGTGGGTATCACCGGGCGTACGTGCGACTGGGCGGTGGCCCGTGATCTGGTTCGTCAGAGCGCGATTCCGGTTATTCTGGCGGGCGGGATCGGTCCGCGCAATGCACGGGAAGGCATCGCACAAGTGCAACCGGCGGGTGTGGACAGTTGCACGCTGACCAATGCCACCGATGCCGGCGGAAAACCCATTCGATTCAAGAAAGATCCGGAAAAAGTCAAGGCGCTTGTGGACGCCGCCCGTGAAGCGGCCCAACGGGCGCCCACCATCCAATGACACGGTGATATAAAGGGGAGACCACAAAAAATGTTGGAAAGCGGCGATTTGAGAAAAGGTTTGAAAATTGAGATCGACGGTGAGCCTTATGTCATCGTGCAATTCGAGTTTGTCAAGCCGGGCAAAGGACAGGCACTCTACAAGTGTAAACTGAAAAACATGGTCACCGGCAGCCAGTACGAACGAACCTATCGTTCCGGGGAAAAATTCACGCCGGCCGATCTGGAAGAGGCCACCATGGAGTATCTCTATTTCGATGGTGATCAATACTGCTTTATGAACAACAGCACCTACGAGCAGGAAATGCTGACCGCCGAACAGGTGGGCGATGCCAAGGCGCTGCTCAAGGAGAACACCGTTTGCAACGTGCTGATGTTCCAGGGCCGGGCCATCGGCGTCACGTTACCGAATTTCGTGGAGTTGCGTATCACCCAGGCCGAGCCATGGGCAAAGGGCGATACCGCCGGCGGCAGCACCAAGCCGGCCACGCTGGAAACGGGCCATGTGGTGCAGGTGCCGCCCTTTGTCAACGAAGGGGAGTTGATCCGTATCGATACCCGTACCGGCGATTATGTCGAGCGCGTCAAGGGTTGAAACCCGTGCCTTGATGTCGGATATGCAGGAGATGTGAATTTGTTCCGGCGTGAACCCCATAGGGCGGACCAGCGTGTCCGCCCTATTTGGTATCCGGGACAGGCTGTGCGCCTGTCAGGGGCTCGCTTTTTTCCATCTGGCGCACCACGTACTCTTTGATGCGATTGCCTTCCATGGACTTGACGACCACCTCGAACCCTTCCAGGGTGAAGGTTTCGTTGACGGACGGGATGCGGCCGATCTGCTCCAGGACGTAGCCCGAGAAGGTATCGTACTCGGTGGATTCCTGGATGTTCATGCTGATCACTTCGTTGACCTCCTCGATGTCGGTCTTGCCCATGACGAGCCACTCTTTGTTTTTTCGCTTGACGATCAGTTTCTCTTCCTTGTCGGTCTCGTCGCGGATCTCTCCCACCAGCTCCTCGAGAGCGTCCTCCAGGGTGATCAGCCCCGCGACGCCACCGTGCTCGTCGACCACGATCGCCAGGTGGGCTTTGCGCTTCTGGAATTGCTTGAGCAGTGCATCGAGTTTTTTGTGCTCGGGCACGAAGTAGGGGGGGCGCATCAATTCACGCACGTCGGGAATACCGCTCCCGTTTGTTTTGGCGTGAAGTGCCAGCAGATCCTTGATGTTCAGGATGCCCACCACATTGTCGATGTTTTTTTCAATGACCGGTATGCGTGTGAAGCCCGAATCGGTGATGGTCTGCAAATCCAGCGGGTCGTCGGCCTGGATCACGAACATATCCGCGCGGGGGGTCATGATTTCCGAGGCGTTGGTGTCGTCGAATTCGAAGATGCGGTGGATCAGCCGGTGCTCCTCTTCCTTGATTTCCCCTTCCTCGCGCACCACCTCCACAAAGGTGATCAGCTCCTCCTCGGTCACCGACGGGGTGCGTTTGATGCGACCGGTCAATTTAGGAATGAAATCGAGAAAGAAGACAAGGGGCCGGAAAAGGATCGACAGCCAATAGATGGGAAATATGATCAGGCGGGCGATGAGGATGTTGTTGCGCGTGGCCACCGACTTGGGGAAGACCTCTCCGAACACCAGGATCAGCATGGTCATTACCCCGGTGGCCACACCCACCGCGTTGTCCGGAAACAGTTCCAGCGTCAGCGTGGTGGCCAAGGCGGAGGCGGCCACATTGACAATGTTGTTGCCGATCAGAATGGTGGACAACAATCGATGGGGATTGCTTTTCATCTGATTGATCAGTGCGTTGGCCCGCCCTTTTTGCTTGGCCAGGTAGCGTGCTTTGCTGCGGCTGATGGAAAACAGGGCGGTTTCCGAAGATGAGAAAAACCCTGACAGTATCAGCAGGATCACTAAAATAAGGACTTGGTCGGTCATTGTTCTCCGTTTCCTGAGGTGGATGCGCAGGCGTTCGTCGGCGTCATCGGCACACCGTGTGTGCGCCGCCGCATAATGAAGGCAGGGGAGTGGTTCGGAACTGCAGAAGGTGTTTTCCAACCCGGTAAGTGGGGGTCGTCATCCAAAACTTGCTTTTTCCTCCCGACAAAGGCAGTTTGCCCGCTGGCAGAGCGGTCGATTTTTCGTTTAACTGGATTTATATCATAAGGTCGTATGGTTTCAAGAGAATAAGTGATAATTTTTTGTGGCGGTTGGTTGTTCGGTTGATCGGTTGATTGGTTGTTCGGTTGGTCGGTTGATTGGTTGTTCGGTTGATCGGTTGATTGGTTGGTCGGTTGATTGGTTGTTCGGTTGATTGGTTGTTCGGTTGGGTGGTTGGGTGGTTGGGGGGTTGGTCGGTTGGGGGGTAATGAGTTGGTGGTGTGTGTTGTGGGGATGAGGTTAGTTTCTTGAATCGTGTCGATGAATATTTCCAGGCCTTGCGTCGTTCGGATCGCTTCGGGCATCAGGTGGCGGCGTACCGGTTTGTGGAGGGGCATGCGGGTGCGCTGGCGCCTATTCCGGATACGCTCTGTCCCGCCGTCCATACCATGCTGAAAAATCTTGGGGTGGCGGAGCTTTACAGTCATCAGGTGGCGGCCCTGGCATCCATTCTGGCGGGAACGCACACGGTGGTGGCCACTCCCACCGCCAGCGGCAAATCACTGATCTACAATGTGCCTGTTTTCGAAGCGGTGGCCCGCGAGCCGGAGGCGCGCGCACTCTATATTTTTCCCCTCAAGGCGCTGGCCCAGGACCAGTGCGGCACCTTTGCCCGATGGTCCCGAATGTCCGCGCCCCTGACGCCCTCGGCCGCCATCTACGATGGGGACACCAACGCCTACCAGCGTCAAAAGATTCGCAAGAAGCCGCCAACAGTGTTGATGACCAATCCCGAGATGGTGCACCTGTCCATTTCAGCCCACCATGAACAGTGGCACGATTTCCTGCGGCGGTTGGCACTGGTGGTGATCGACGAGGTGCACACTTACCGCGGCATGCTCGGCGCCCACATGGCCCAAGTGATCCGCCGGCTGCGGCGCATCTGCGCCCACCATGGCGCCCATCCGACCTTCGTATGCGCCTCGGCCACCGTTGCCGACCCGGGGCGGATTGCCAGCCAGTTGACCGGTTTGTCCGTTGCCACCATCCAAAAAAGCGGCGCTCCCCGGGGCGGACGCCACATCGTACTCATCGATCCGGAGCAATCTCCCGCCCAAACGGCCATTCTGATGCTCAAAGCGGCGCTGGCCAGGGAGCTGCGCACCATTGTTTACACCCAATCGCGCAAGATGGCCGAGTTGATCGCCGTGTGGGTCCGGGAACAGAGCGGCGCCTGGGCCGACCGGATCAGCGTCTATCGCGCCGGTCTGCTGCCCGAAGCGCGCCGTGTCATCGAGGCCCGTCTCAAAAGCGGTGAGCTGTTGGCGGTGGTCAGCACCAGTGCGCTGGAACTGGGGATCGACATCGGGGACCTGGATCTGTGCATCCTGGTGGGCTACCCCGGCTCCATGACCGCTACCTGGCAGCGCAGCGGGCGGGTTGGCCGTCAAGGCCAGGCGGCCGGCCTGATCATGATTGCCGGTGAAGATGCACTGGACCACTATTTCATCGGCCATCCGGCCGCTTTTTTCGAAGGCAAGGCCGAAAAGGCGGTGGTCAATCCGTTCAACCGGGTCGCCCTGGCGGCGCATCTGGAGTGCGCGGCTGCGGAACTGCCGCTGGCGGCGGCCGATCCCTGGCTGGTCCACCCCGAGGTGGCTGCGGCTGTCGAACGCCTTGTCATGCAGGGGACGCTTCGCCGCAGCGCCGGGGGCGACACGGTGCATGCCTTCAAATC
>JAGTVD010000453.1 GCA_018224505.1 Desulfatitalea sp.
CAGGACAGGAAGCCGATGGCGGCCAGTTCCAATCCCAGATCCCGCAGCCAGGCGGAAAACGTGCCTCCCACCAGCAAAAGGGGCAAGCCCGCTGAAAAACCGAGCATCAGCATACCCACCACCCGGGGGTTGAGGTATACCTTGAACCCTTTGTTATAGACCGCTGTTGTGTCGTTGTTCACTTTGACCCAATCTTTGCGGCAAGAGATGTCGACATCATTCGGCGGAAGTGATCCGGTCACCGGGCTGCACCAAGCCGCCCGCCAATACCCTGACGAAGATGCCTTCCCGGGGCATGACGCAGTCGCCCACCTGGTGGAAAATGGCGCAGCGTTGATGGCACTCTTTGCCGATCTGGGTCACCTCCACCAGTGCACTGTCACCGATCCGCATCCGGGCGCCCACGGGCAGTTCCCACAGGCGGATTCCCTGGGTGGTGATGTTTTCGGCAAAGTCCCCGCAAGCCACATCCAACCCCTTGGCCTGGATTTTCTGAATGCTCTGCATGTCCAACAGACTGACCTGGCGGTGCCAGGGGCCTGCGTGGGCATCGCCGGCCAACCCATGCCCGGCCTGCAATTCGGCCTGGTCAACATTTCGTTTTTTGATGCCTTTGCGGTCACTGACGGAAACAGCCAAAACGCGGCCGGTGACTTCAGGTGCCGATGTCATTTTTCCCTGTTCCTTTCGTATGCGCGTGCCGCTCGTGTTGAACGCCGCGCGCCGCAATGGGCGCCGGCTGTTCGAGCTCCGGCCCTATCCCACGTGGGGCATCAAGGCCCAGCGGATGACCGGCCGGGTGCTGTCCGGGTAGTGGTCCAGGCAGACGATTCCGCCGTTCTGCATTTGAAAAATCGGGCGCTCGCTGCTGCCCACCACCAGGTGGGCCATCAGGCGCTCCAGAAACGGTAAATGGCCGACGATCATTTCATCCTGGTCCATCTTCACGTTGCGGGCGAACGCCGCCACATCGTCCATGGGACCGATGCCTTCTATCTGCCTTACACCCCCCGGCGGATGGAGGGCTGCAGCAAGAATATCCGCCGAACGGGCGGCGCGTTCCTTGCCGCTGTGTAAAATGGTAGATACCCGCACGCGGTAGTTGGCGGCTACATCGGCGACGCGCCGCACCGCGTCCGCTCCCTGTTCGGTCAAACCCTGGAGCGGATCTTCGGTTTTAGGTCGGCTCTTGCCGTGCTGTACCAGGTAAAGCGCCATGGCCGGGCCTCCTTTCTGTCAGGCATTGGACAGTTGTCAAACAATCGCCGTTCGGAGCGATCGGGTGCGATGGCCGGCAATATATCACATCGATGCTGTTTGCGGCCAGAAAATGGGGACCCGAAAATGGGAATCAGATCGGCAGTTCCCGGCGACGTTTCGCTTTTGAAGTGTTGGGTGCTGCCAAGGGGGGATGTTCGGAGCAGGTTTCAGGTTTTAAGTGTGAAGTTTCAAGTGACGGTATGCGGTCTATTGGGTGGGTGGTGCGGTGGATTGTTGATTGACCCGTGCGCAAAATGCGCCGCAACGACGTGGAGCGATGCTTTTGGTTGGTTTGCATCGTTTGCCGGGAATGGGTCACCCGCTTGCCGAATCAGTGGATCGACCTTATATTTTTCAACTGTTCAAATCAACCACAACCATGATGGGAGTCGCATGATGAAATATCGATTGCTGGGAAGTATATTTTTGCTGGTTATTATGATGGTGACCCTGCTGGCCGGCTGCCGGAGCCAATTCGTCCGACCGGAACAGCGCACCTACGAGGATGGGACCTATCGCGGAGTCTATATTGAGAAGGATGCGGTACAGGTGCAGATCCAGTTCACCTTGAAGGAAGGCACGGTGACTGCGGCCTCTTTCCGCCATTTGTGGCAGGATGAGCACTATCGTCTGAAAACCGACAAGGAGCCTTATCGCTCGGTGATCCAACAGTACCAGGAAGCCCTGGACCATCTGGTGGGCAAGAAACTGGCCGAACACCTGGCTGATCTCTACCGTCCGGGCGATATCGTCACCACCCGGGTCGATGGCTACAGTGGCGCCACCATTCGGGCCAACAAAATGATCTCGGCCATCCGTGACGGGTTGAACCGAGGGGTATACAGCTATAATTGAACCCGGGAATGGAGGATTCGATGCACGTCAACCGCATATGCGAATTACTGAACATCCGTTACCCCATTGTCCAGGCCCCGATGAATTGGGTGTCGGGGCCGGAGCTGGTCGCCGCGGTCTCGGGTGCCGGCGGCCTTGGCACCCTCGGCCCCAACGCCGGCTCCAGCGACATCACCCATGATGTTCACTTGACCGGCGAGCGCATCCGCCAACGCATTCACGCCATTCGGGCGTTGACGGACGCGCCGTTCGGCGTGAACATCGTGGTGGGGTTCGGGGAGGATACGAAGTACTCCAAAAAGGTGGTTGACGTGGTGGTCGAGGAAAAGGTGCCCGTGGCCGTGGTGTCGGTGGGCAGCCCGAGGGTGTACACCGACCGTCTCAAACAGGCCGGCATCATCGTGCTGCACGCCATCTCCACCGCCGAACATGCCCGCAAAGCGGCCCGAGCCGGTGTGGATGCGGTGATCTGCGAGGGCTGGGAATCCGGTGGGCACAAAGGGTTGACCGGGCTGACAACCTTTGCGCTAACCCCCATGGTGGCCGATGCGGTGGATATCCCGGTCATCACGGGCGGCGGCATTGCCGATGCCCGGGGCATACTTGCGGCCATGGCCCTGGGCGCGGACGGCGTCTACGTGGGGACCCGCTTCATGGTCACCCGGCAGTCCGCAAGCCATGAGAATGTCAAGCGGGCGATCCTGGAAGCGCAGGATGCATGCACGGACTCGATTCCCAAAGGCAAGATGATTGCCAGGGACCTGAGCAACGCCTTTACCGCCAAGCACCTGGAACTGGTTGAATCCGGCGCTGAGCTGCAAGCCATCATCAACCACCTCGAAGGGCACTCCCAGTATCACTCCCAGTTGCTTGGCGACGCCGGCGGGGCGGAAATCTGCTGCGGCCAGGGGGCCAGCCTGATCCATGACATCCCCGATGCGGCCGAGTTGGTGGCCACCCTCGTTGATGAAGTGGCCAGCCGGTTCGCCCAACTGGAAATGCGGCTCAACGGACTGTTGAAACACGGACATCGTTCGGCCCATTGACCGGTGCGGCTGCATTAGGCAAGCTTGTCCGCTGTAAAAACCGATCGGTTTACGCTTTGCGGCCATAACGTTCGTAGCTGATTTTCTCGTAAGGCAGCGAATCGGCAGGATGCGGTTGCTTGTCCTCCGACGGGTAGCCCACGGCAACAATCGCCTCCACCGCCAATCCTTGCGGCATCCCAAGCAGTTCAGCCACATAATCAGTGGATCGCTTGGAAGCATCGTGATCGCGGAGGCGGATCTGAATCCAGCAGCTTCCCAGCCCGATATCCGCGGCGGCCAGATGCACGATGGCGGTGGCGATACTCGCATCCTCCACCCACACATCGGTCTTGGCCATATGGGCGCATACCACAATCGCCAGGGGCGCGTTTTTCAGAAATGCGCTGCCGTGCGGCTTGGCCTTGGCCAGGCGGGCAATCATATCAGGGTCCGTCACCACAATAAACTCCCACGGTTGGAGACCACGCGACGACATTGCACGCAGGGCGGCTTCGATCAGCAGATCGACTTTTTCCTTTTCAACCGGCCGTGCCTGGTATTGTCGAATACTGCGCCGTTTCCTGATCAGATCGATAAACATAAATGGTTCCTCCGGGTTTGCACGTTATGCGGATTCCCGCCGGGAAGGTTTGCCACACGCCCTTGCGCCTTTGTTGTGCAATGTAGGACAGGGAAGGGGCGATATCAAGGTGCGCTTTGAGAGCAATGCCTGCGTCCAAAGCTCGGTCCCCTTGCAGCCCTGCCAAGGTAATTGACAAACAGTGTGCGCTGATAGGATACTTGCAATTGTAATGGCCGATACCTTCTTGCCATTTTACACCTCACAAAGGAGAAAGATCATGACACTTACCTTGCCCGAACTGCCCTATGCCCCGGATGCCTTGGCGCCGCATATCAGTGCGCGCACGTTTGAATTCCATCATGGCAAGCACCACAAAGCCTATGTGGACAACGGCAACAAGCTGCTGGAGAACAGTCCGCTCAAGGGTTTGCCCATGGAGGAGATCATGCGCAAGACTGCCGGCGACGCCAACCAGGCCGGTATTTTTAACAATGTGGCCCAAGTCTGGAACCACGGTTTTTACTGGCGCTGCATGAAACCAGGCGGCGGGGGCGCACCCACGGGAAAAGTCGCGGAAATGATCAAAAACGATTTGGGCGGGTTCGACAAGTTTGTCGAAGCGTTCAAGAACGCCGGCGCGACGCAGTTCGGCAGTGGTTGGGCTTGGCTGGTACTCGACGGCGGCGCGCTAAAAGTGACCAAAACCTTGAATGCCGCCAATCCTTTGACCGATGGGATGGCGCCCTTGTTGACCATGGATGTGTGGGAGCATGCCTACTATCTGGACTACCAGAACCGGCGGCCCGATTACATCGCCACCTTTATCGAGAAACTGATCAACTGGGATTTTGTAAACGCTAACCTCGGCCAGGCGTAAGCGGCAGTCGTTGCCCCGCCGAACCCGGCCCCCGGTGTTCGCAAGATCAGGTAGTATATGCCACCGATACAACCGGATTTGCCTCACGGGTCGAATCGCTTTTGGTGGTTTTCCCTTTTGGCATGATCGAGAACCACCTGTTTGTATTTGTCGTGGCATTCTGGCCGATCTGGTTCTTTTTCGGAGGCCAGCGGGGGCCGGGGACCAAACCCTGAATGCATCATTAACATCTTTTCCAGGCATCAAAAAAATACTATAGCAATAGACAGCATTTCGAATTCAAAGCTGTGGAGGTCCAACCCTATGCACAAACCACCCGGCTTCCCGACTGAACTGCCTGCTTCCCTCGTTGTAGACCCGGCGCGCGTTCGGCAGTTGAACGACCGGCCCCTGAGAAGCGGCGACTATGTCCTTTATTGGATGCAGCAGTCCCAGCGGGCGGCGGACAACCATGCCTTGACCTATGGCATTGAGGCGGCCAATCTGTGCCGCTTGCCGCTGTTGGTGGTGTTCGGCTTGACAATGCATTACCCGGAGGCTAATCGACGGCATTTCTCCTTCATGCTGGAAGGGTTGCGCGAGACCAGTACCCGGTTGGCGCAACAGGGCATCCGTTTGGCAATGGTGCACGGGCATCCGCCGGAGGTGGCGCTGAAAGCCGGCCGAAAAGCAGCGCTGGTGATTTGCGACCGGGGTTACCTGCGGCACCAGAAGCAGTGGCGCACGGCGGTGGCCGGGGAGGCGCAATGTCCCGTGGTCGAGATTGAAAGCGATGCCGTGGTGCCCGTGGATGTGGCCAGCGCCAAGGCGGAATATGCGGCGCGCACCATTCGGCCCAAAATCAAGCGCCTGCTCCCGGCTTTTCTCAAGCCGCTGAAAACCGTCCGGCTTCAGCGCCCTTCCCTGGAGCTGCCGCTGCGCGGCATGGCCATGAATGAGATCGACGCACTGCTGCAATCCCTGCCCATGCAAACGGATGTTCCTCCGGCCGGCCGTTTTTACCGGGGCGGGGCCGGCGAGGCCATGGCGCGGCTCAGGCGGTTCATCGAACAGACGCTGCCGCGCTATGCCGCGTCGCACAACCAGCCCCAAACCGACGATGTGTCGCACATGAGCCCTTATCTTCATTTCGGGCAAATCTCACCGCTGCGTATTGCTTTGGAAATCAGTCAAACGCAGTCCACGCCGGAGCTGCAGGCGAGCGTCGATGCTTACCTGGAGCAGCTTTTGATCCGGCGCGAATTGGCCATCAACTTCGTCCACCACACACCTGACTATGACAGCTATTCCTGCATTCCGGACTGGGCGCGGCAAACGCTGGATGCCCATCGCACGGACCGGCGGGAGCACCTGTACGGCCGCGATGCGCTTGAAAGCGCCGGCACCCACGATGCCTATTGGAACGCCGCCATGATGGAAATGCGCATCACTGGGTTCATGCACACTTACATGCGTATGTACTGGGGCAAGAAGATCCTGGAATGGAGCCCATCTCCCGAGCAGGCGTTTGAAACTCTGCTGGCCCTTAACAACCGCTATTTCATCGACGGGCGGGACCCCAACTCCTATGCCGGGGCGGCCTGGATTTTCGGGACGCATGACCGGCCCTGGAAGGAGCGGCCGATATTCGGCAAGGTGCGCTACATGGCGGCCTCCGGGCTGGAAAGAAAATGCGATATCGCCGCCTACGTCAATTTACGCGCCATTCCCCAATGACGCACTGATCCCCTGGCGGTACGGCGTCGCCTGCAAGCCGTAGGCAGAGGCGATCCTGCTGCTGTCGAAGCGGTAATCATATTCGAACTGATACATCATTTCCTCATTTTCGCGCAGCACCGGCATGAAAATGCCCATGAGTTTCAGCAACCAGCGCGGAGCCACTTGCAGCTTGTAGGGATGACCCGCCAACTCGCAGGCCAAACGCGCAAAGTCCGTACCTGTCAGGGGCTCCTTGGTGGTCGGCAAATGCCACGTCCGGCCGTAGGCCTCCGGTGATCCCCCCAGCACCGCCACTGCCTGGCCGGCATCCGGCGTGTAGGTAAAGGTGTGAACGCATTGCGGGTTTCCGACCCACTGGGGTGATTTGCCGGCCTTGAGACGTTCGAACACCGTCGCATGCGGAAAACTTTGAACCGCACCGGGACCGTAGAAGTCGGCTGCCCGCACGATCATTGCCCGCAGATTGCCCTGTTTCATTTCGTCCAGCAGCAGGGTCGCAATCTGCGCCCTGACCTCGCCTTTCTTGCTGATCGGGTTGAACGGCGTCTCTTCCGTCATGGGGCCTTGCACACGCCCATAGGCATAAACATTGTCAAAGAACACGAGTCGCGCGTCATGCCGCTTGCAAGCATCGATCACGTTGCGCATGATCGGCGGCCACTGCGCTTGCCATACGGATGCGGCGTACTTCAGGCCGGCCACCAGATAAACGATGTGACTACCCGAGACTGCTTTGGCGGTCGCTTTGGCATCCCGTAAATCGCAAACCACCGTCTCATCCCCAGGATTGACCTTCCGGGGGTTGCGACTCACCTGTCGGATGTTTGTGGAAGATGAGATGAGCGCCCTGGATAACGCCTGGGCAATGACGCCGTTGGCGCCGAGAATCGTATGCATGGTCTGTTTCCTCCTCCCCAATCCTGCGCAGCCGACGACCTGACGTCCCGATGCGCAAACCCTCACCCTCCAGCCGAAACCTCAGGACCGGGGGCATTAATAAGCGGTCATTTTGCCCTCAACTTGCCGACAAGCAGTAAATTATTGCACCACACCCATACACCGTTAAGTGCCAAAGGACAATCGGGACAAACAAGCGAACGTATATGCGGCTGCAATTAATGTAAAAACTGAAGGCCTCCCTTCCTCTTTGAATCCTGGTCGCCCTGTGCCGCGTAGCTGCTACGTTCCGGCACGGCAGTGGAGAATCTATGCAATTCGAGACCTCTGAACCGACTCAGATTCAGCACGGCTATGCCATGCTTAACGCGAACCGATACGGGGGCAACCGGTGCGTCGTGTTCCGCCTGGAGGTCCGTTGGATGAAAAGCGCCTGGGCCGTTCGATCGAGCAGGTCATCCGGCGCTGCCCGCCTTTTTCCTATAAGTATATGAAGGTGGACGGGTCGCTGCAGGTTCTGGTGAGCGCTGACCGCCAGGCAGAGCTGAGTGTGGTCGATGTTGGAGACGGCGCGTAGGCGAGCGTGTATGGTTTGATCGACAACCTGCGCCAACGGCGCTTCCGTCTACAGCGGCGCCCCTTACCTGTTCTGCCTGCTGCGCGGGGAGCGGGTCAACCATTTGGTGTTCGTCTGTCATCCGGCCGTGATCGACGCTGTACATTGAAGAAGAGGCGCTCGATTATTCCGGCGACGTCGCGCACCATCTCGGCCGCACGACCGGCGTGGCGACCGTGGTCGTTTACTTCGTCACCTTCTATGCCGTCCTGACCTCTTATTCCATCGGCCTGAACGCCAATATCGGCCAATATCTTTTCCTTGAGGGGATCACGTCAACCAACTGGGCCAAGGGGCCGTATCTGAGTCTGATCATACTCTTATGCTTTGCCCTGCTTCACATGGTCGGGCAGCGTGCCCTTTTGCGCGTGATGACCCTGCTGGCATCGATCCTGGTCGTGTCCCTGCTTGGCATTTCGATCTACCTGATCCCCTTCTGGGATTTTTCGACCCTCCGGCAAACGCCATCTCCCGCCGGATTGACGGCCGACGTCCCAAAACCATATCCGTTCACCGGGAACTTCGGCGTCCAGCATCTTATCTTGACGCGGGGAAAACAGCCTGATAAATGAATGAGTGTTCATTCATTTTAAAAAAAGGTCGCCCATTGAGCGAGCAATGCAAAGCG
>JAGTVD010000454.1 GCA_018224505.1 Desulfatitalea sp.
TGGCCGCCGATGCACGGGGGGCATCCCGCAAAGGACGATACCCCACCCGCTCCACCGCCACACCGACGAAGGAGGTCAGGAACATGGCGACAACGATGGTCAGCGCCAGCAGCAGCCACCCCGGTATACTCCACCCCAGGGCGCCGGAGAGCGCTATTAGACCGGTCGCTACGCCCAGCCCGATGTACGTGCCGGTCATGAAGATATCACCGTGGGTGAAGTTGAACAGCATCAGGATGCTATAGACCATGGAGTACCCCAATGCGATCAGGGCGTAGAAACTACCCCACTGGAGCGCGTTGATGACATTCTGCAACAAGAATTCCAGGCTCATACGCTATTCCCATCTCCCTGAAACCAACAAGTCACCGCGCCCCGCTATGGACACACCTGCCGGTAGAACTCGAATTCACCCGCATCGCTGATACGCACGATGACGGCACATTTAATCGGATCACCCTCTTCGGTAAACGTCATGTTGCCGGTGATTCCCTCGAAATCCCGAATCATGGCCAATTGATCGCGCACGGCCTGACGATCTTTCTTGATATCGTTGCTCAGGCCGCCGGTATTGACGATCGCCTGCTGGGCCAGGCGTATGGCATCCCATGTCAGGGCCGCCACATCGTCGGGCACATAGCCGTACTTCTCCTGGAAGCGGTCGATGAAAGCCTTGGTCTCCCCCACGGCGCCGGCGGCGGCATAGTGGGTGCTGAAGAAGAGGCCGTAGCAACTTTCACCGCACAGTGCAACGGTCTCGGCCGATCCCCAGCTGTCACTGCCGACGATGGGATTGTCAAATCCCAGTTCCTTGGCCTGCTGGACGATCAGCGCCACTTCGTTGTAGTACTGCGGGGTAAAGAGAAATTCGGCCCCACTGTTCTTGATCTTGGTCAATTGAGAACTGAAGTCGGCATCCCGGGTGGTGAAACTCTCGTACGCCACCACCGAGCCGGGACCGTGCAGTTCTTCCCACGCGGACCGGAAAAACTCCGCCAACCCCTTCGGATAGTCGCTTGCCACGTCATAGAGCACTGCCGCTTTGGTGAAACCGAACTCGTCGTTCACAAATTTGGCCACCACCGGTCCCTGGAACGGATCGAGGAAGCAGCCGCGGAAGACGAACGGGCGCCCCTGTGTGGTATCGGGGTTAGTGGACCAGGGGCTGATCATGGGGGTCTGATAGTCATTGGCCACCCCGCCGGCCGGTACGGCCTGCTTGGAAGCCTGGGGGCCGATGATGATCAGCACCTCATTTTCGGTGATCATTTTGGTGTTGGCCTTGACCGCCGATTCGGACTTGGACTCGTTGTCTTCGATGACAAGTTCCACCGGATAGAGCGTGTCGCCCACCTGCAGGCCGCCGGCCTGTTGGATCTGCTCCAGCCACATCTGTGCGGCATAACGGGTGCCCTCGCCCACTTTGGGGATATCCCCGGTGATGGGGGCATTGATGCCGATCTTAATGGTGGGTGGGGCTTTTTTACCACAGGCAACCAATGTGAACGCAAGCATGACTGCAAGCACAAGAGATAGAACGACGGTGGTTTTACGCATGGCTTCCTCCTTCTTTATCGGCAAATGATCAACGGTATCAGGCGGCACCGAAAGGCCCCGCGCCACTAAACACAAACGTATAGCACATCACAAACAGTTGTGTGATACGGCGTATCACAGGGTTTTAACCCACAACAGATTGGTGGTCCCCGATTCCCATATGGGTCGCCCGGCGGTGATCACCATTTGATCCCCCTTTTGTACATGTCCCTTGGCCAATGCGGCCGCAGCGGCGCTCTCCACCATCTCGTCCGTATCCTCGATGGTATCCAGAAATGTGGGTTGGCACCCCCAATAGAGGGCCAGGCGACGTACGGTATGGGCATCCGGTGAGAGCGCCACCAACGGTTGTGCAGGACGGTAGCGGGCGATCTGGGCCGCCGTGGACCCGCTGCGCGTGGTGGCCACAATGGCGGCGGCTTCGATATTACTGGCCAGCATGCAAGCCGCTTTGGCCACCGCCTCGGCCGTACTTTTCTGGGGAACCATTTTCAAATATAGCGCATGGGGATAGTTACGTTCGGCACTCAGGGCGATCAACGCCATATAGTGCACTGCCGCCACAGGGTATTGCCCCATGGCGGTCTCCTCGGACAGCATGACGGCATCGGCACCATCCAGCACGCCATTGGCCACATCGGCGGCCTCGGCCCGGGTGGGTCGCGGCGCATCCACCATCGAGCGCAACATTTGGGTGGCGACGATCACCGGTTTGCCGATCGCATTGGCCTTGCGGACCAGCATTTTCTGGGTACTGGGGACATCCTCGAGGGGAATCTCCACCCCGAGATCCCCTCTGGCCACCATAATGCCGTCAGCCGCCTCGAGAATGCCATCCGCATGGACCAGCGCTTCATGTTTTTCGATCTTGGCAATCACCGGTGTCGATTTTTTTCGACGGCGGATGATCTTTTTGATGGCATGGATGTCGGCGGCCGAACGCACAAACGATAGCGCCACAAAATCCACATCCATATCCAGCCCGAAGGCCAGATCCCGCTGGTCCTTGTCTGTCAAGGAAGGAACCTTCAAGCTGCTTGTGGGCAAATTGATCCCTTTGTGGGAGGTGAGCACGCCCCCCGTGATCACCTTGCACACGATGTCGGTGACGGTGGTTTGCGCAACGATCAGTTCCATGAGGCCGTCCGCCAGTAAAATGCGATCGCCCACCTTGACCTGGGACGGCAGGTCCCCGTAACTTACCGGCACCCGGTTGCCGGTGGCTGCCACCGGTTGGTTGGTAAGAATCAATTGCTGACCGGGAAAAAGCTGGATGCCGCCTTCCGGGATTTCACCCACCCGGATCTTTGGCCCGCACAGGTCCTGCAAGATGGCCACCGGCCGACCCATGCGGTCCGAAATCTCCCGGATCCGCTCGATGACCCGGCCGTGCTCCGGGTGTGTGCCGTGGGAAAAATTGAGCCGCGCCACGCTCATGCCCTTTTCGATCAATGCCGCCAGTATCTCGACAGAGTTGCTTGCCGGACCGATCGTGCAGACGATTTTGGTTTTCGGAAGCGTCATGGCGCTGTTTCCTTTCCCGGAATAGTGCGCTGATCGATGTGCGCTGAAACGACCTGCCGCGCTATGTATGGCGTCTTTTACGTCACAAACGATCCGAAGCAACGGGCGAACGCCCGGCTCTTCTGACGGCACAAATCGCCATAATCGTAGTGCGAAGCACCAGTGCTGCGTTCTGGCCGGTGGATTTGAGCCGCATATCGGCCTCGCTCAGGCGTTCAAGGGCTTCGATCAACTCCTTGCGGCCGTATTTTTCGGACTTGCTCAATGTTTGGAAAACAGGATACGCGTTGGCGGGATTGGATGCAAGGGCCAAATCCATGCCGCCCTTAGGCCCCCCTTTCTTCTTCCCTCCGTCGTCAGGCGCTGCGCTCGGCTTTGGCCACGCCTGGACACGTTCGGCGATTCGACCGTCATAGGCTTGGATGGCCGCTATCACACCGCTCTGAAATTGTGGATAGCCCATGCCGGGTTTCCAGCTGCGCCCCTCTTCACTGGCCGCAAAATCCTTGGCCACCAGCAGTTTGCGCATCTGATTGGCCAGGGCGGCCAGGACTTGCAGCGGATGCCACTCGCCGCCCAGCATACCCTCGGCCAGCACAAGGGCGGTGGTCACATCGCGCTCGGCCACGGCATTGGTCAATTCGAAAAGTGGGTCGCTTTTGGTGCGGCGCACGACGGCCGTTATGTCGTCATCAGTGATGTCATTGCGTTGGCCGGTAAAATCGATCAATTTTTCGATGTTGTTGCGAAAAGTGACCGGATCGAAACCGGTCAACTGCTGCAATCGGCTGAACAGCTTGGGCTGGATGCGCTTTCCGGTCTTTTTAAGGACGTCATCCAGAATGCCCTTGAGTACCGATTCCTGGACCGCTTTGTCGGCCTTGCGCTCCCCCAGGGGAACATGGCAATCCACGATGAGACCGTGGGTGTTGACGGTTTTGTAAAATTTGCGGTTTTTGGGTACCTTGGCATACACGGTAATGATCAAGAAATGCGCAGGGGCAAAACCCTTCTCCATGGCATGCATCAGGTGTAGCAGATAATCGACCCCCTCTTCCGCTTCCGATTCGAACAACTTGGCATCCTTGAACA